>NZ_JBRILQ010000004.1:0-192804 GCF_052977045.1 Shewanella sp. 125m-7 | reverse complement strand
GTCGGTAGAGCAGTTGGCTTTTAACCAATTGGTCGAAGGTTCGAATCCTTCACAGCCCACCACTTTTCTGAAAGTGGATTTGCTTGCAAAGCAGATGAATTCAGAGACGCAATACCCAAGGGGGCTGTTAGCTCAGTCGGTAGAGCAGTTGGCTTTTAACCAATTGGTCGAAGGTTCGAATCCTTCACAGCCCACCACTTTTCTACAAGTGATTAAACACGTAGAGGTAAGTTAGTGAAATATTAGCTCAGTCGATGCTTTTAATAAGAGCGCAGTTGGCTTTACTCTTAACTACCACATTGGTCGAAGGTTCGAATCCTTCACAGCCCACCACTTTTCTACAAGTGATTAAACACGTAGAGGTAAGTTAGTGAGATATTAGCTCAGTCGATGCTTTTTAATAAGAGCGCAGTTGGCTTTACTCTTAACTAGCACATTGCTCGAAGGCTCGAATCCTTCACAGCCCACCACTTATCAAATATCCTCGATATACTTTCCCTATTCAGTCAGAAATATCACTAGCAAGTACACCGTCTATTCGTTTTATGTAACTATATCTGTACCTATACCGATAGATTATGCGTTGATAGCTTAGTCGAATGCATAATTGATCCTGCTAATTATTGATCATACAGTTAGCTTTACTCTCTGTTTAATTAGTTCAATTGCTCGAAAGTTCGAATCCTTCACAACTCACAACTCACAACTCACAACTCACGACTCACGACTTGTTAGTTTTATGTCCAATACTCTTCTCTGTATGATTTTAAAATCGCAGTCAGCCTTTAATATTAGTCAGTATCACATTGCTGTTTATTATTGAACATGGGGTTGGATTTATCCTTTGTCGAATTGGTCGAAGCTTCTAATTGATAAGCTGCAATGTTCCTTACCCCATACAATTTAGGATTAGTTTGAGTTAGCCATTGTCGAGATTAATGAGGAGACACCAGCCTAGCAAGCAGCGAAATCAATTCTGGGGAGTGTTTGCGCACTTATAAAAGTTTGGAACTGTCGCTTTAATTACGCTGAAATGGAATTGAAGTAGATAGTTTTGTTTGAGAGAAGCAAGGTTACTAGAGATCTGTATTGCTAAGTTCCGCCATTTTTTATAATAGTCTTAAATATATTTTCAAGCGTTACACTAAGATTTCAAATTTGTGTCAAAAGAAGAGGTGAAGCATTTTGTTTCTATTAAGTGTTTGAATTTGTTAACTATTTAAAGAAAGCTTGATAGGCTTCCGAATTTTACTTCCAAGCGGATAACTGTAATGTCTTTATTGTCACCAGCAGTATAGTGGATCAATTTCTTATCTAGAATTAACACTTTGTATAATTCTTTACTAATATTTTAATCGTTAAATGCGGATGTGATTAATTAGCGATGAGTGTTCTACCTTGGTCTGATAGACCTATTGCTAATGTTGCCTAGTTGTTAACTCGGTCATATTTTGTATGGATAATAAAAATATCAGGGAGAAAGGGAATGAAACAAGCAAAATTAACGCTTATTGGTGCGGCAACTATTGCAGCAATGAGCTTCGGTGTCCAAGCTGATACTGAGTTTAAATTTGGTGGTTATGTCAAAGCAGATGTAATGTTTAGTGATTACAGCAATGGTGCGCCAGGTTCAGGTAGTTTATCTCGACAATTTTATGTGCCAGGTACAATTTATGGCGATCCCAGTAATGGTAAGCAAGTCGTCGATTTTCAAGCACGAGAATCACGGTTTAACTTTAAAACATCTACAGATCTTGATGGTCATAAGTTATCAGGCTTTATTGAACTCGACTTTATGACTACGGATAATGGTAACGAGCGCGTGTCCAATAGCTACTCGCCACGTATTCGTCAAGCATTTGTGAGTTTTGATAATTGGGCCGCTGGACAGATGTGGACCACTTTCCAAAATCCGGGAGCACTACCTGAAAATCTCGATTTTGTTGGCGCGGCAGATGGTACCCCCTTTGTTCGTCAAAGTCAGGTTAGATACACTAATGGTGGCTTCCAGTTCTCGGCAGAAAACCCTGAGACAACGGTTAATAGTTACCGCAATGCAACAGGTGGTAGCAGTCGTATAACCAGTGGTAGTGGGATGGTTCCTGATTTTGTCGCTCGCTATAACATGAAAACTGAAAGTGGTATGGCATTTACTTTTGCAGGCCTTGCTCGTCAGTTAAATGTCGAAATGAATAAAAATACAGCTAATCCTATAGATTCGTCAGAATTCGGTTATGGTTTGAGTTTCACTGGTGTTATCCCAGTGGGTCAAGATGATATCAAGATGTCTGCTACCTATGGTGAAGGCTTAGGGCGTTATATGGCGCTTAACTATGCCAACGCTGGCGTACTTGATGCTAAAGGTAATATTCAGACCATTGAGTCATATGGTGGCTTTATTTCTTATCGTCACTGGTGGAATGATAAATGGAGAACCAGTATCACAGGTTCGGGTTTTAAAGCGGATAATAAGGTTGCTCTTTCAGGTGGGACTGTAAATAAGGACTCTTATTCAGGCTATATCAACTTACTTTATTCGCCAGTTAAACCATTAACAGTGGGTGTTGAGTATATGTATGCGAAAAACACCAAAGAAAATGGTGTAGACGGTGAACTGAATCGCGTCATCTTCTCTATGAAATATGTACTCTAGTTGAGCAAAAAGACTTATTAAGTGCGACTGAGTGCAATAAAAAAGGAGGCGGTAGCCTCCTTTTTTATTGTGATTAACTTTATGCTGCTGGCATTAAGTTGTTATCTCTTACATATTGTTCGAACTCAGTACAGCCACCAACATGAACTTGGTCAACAAAGATCTGTGGGACGGTTTCGACCGGCTTACCAACTGTCTTTTCTAAGTCCGCTTTGCTGATCCCTTCAGCGTGGATATCAACATACTTGAATTTAAAATCTTCACGTTTTTCTGTAAGTTGCTCAGCAACTTGGACTGCACGAACACAATATGGGCAACCTGGACGACCAAAAATAACAACGAACATAATAGCTTCCTCAAAAATAGCTTGAGCACTTTATATCATAGCTATTGCAATTGTTCTAATCGATATTAGAGGTCATGTTAATCGTATTGCTGATTTTTATTCAAATTGTGACTTATCAGTTTGATAACGACCTTTGTAATCAAAAATAGTCTCCATCAGTTCCCAGCCTTTTTTACCTTTTTTCAGTAATAACAGGTCTGGCCTTCTAAACAGTGTCGCATCATCAGAGAGTTGTTTTGCTGTTTGGTATTTCTTATGTTTTAGGCCAGGCGTACGGCTGTGCGGGAAAATGAACAAGGCAAACAACGCGCGAATTTGTGCCGGAGTCTGCATCTTGAAGTAACGGCAAAAATCATTGCCATCAATATCGATATACCTAACCACTAAGCGTTGTTCTTGCGGCTCCAATACCATACTTTGGCATTTAAATAGGTGGTGGTGTTTTTGCTGTAACACTTCTTTTAAGCGTTTATCAGGATCGACCAAAATGGCCTGGCAGTGCTGGCATACTTTGGCGGCAATATCATTTTCTTCACCGCAATTAGGGCAGGCTTTAGAGCGAAACCTAAAATCGCATTGTTCTTTGCGACCTTCCTTTTCTATTAGTGCCTGACAGCGACGGCCAAAGTGCTCAATTATGTCACCATCGTCATCGGTTAAGCCCCAAAAAATATTAGCAAAGTCGCACACAGGGCAGTGTACCTGCACAGGCTTACATTTACTGTTGGGCTTGGGTTGACCCACTTCTGGGTAGAACAGATCATAGCCGTTGGCAGCATAATCAATAACAAGGCACTCAGTCTTATTTTTATCAACTCTTAAACCGCGCCCAACCATTTGCTGAAAAAGGCTTACAGAAGCGGTAGGGCGCAATATAGCGATAAGGTCAACGTGAGGTGCATCAAACCCCGTTGTTAATACAGCGACATTAACGAGGTATTTAATTTGCTTTGCTTTAAAAGCGTCAATTAACGAATCTCTATCGTCACGAGAGGTCTTTGCGGTAATCAGGGCAACTGATTCACCAGCAAGCTTGGTGACAACCTCTTCAGCATGTTTCACCGTGGCGGCAAAAATAATGATCCCTTGGCGGTGCTGGCCCAGGGCGATTAACTGCTTAACGATAGCAGTGGTGGCACGGCCACAATGGTTAAGAATGGAGTTAACTTCTTTTTCATTATATTCACCCGTTGCCGAGGCCGTTAGTTCACTAAAGTCATATTGAGCACTGAGTCCATCAAATATCTTAGGTTGACTTAAAAAACCTTGTTTTATCAGTGGGCGCATTGGCAGTTCAAATATACACTTTTCAAATACAGGTTTTTCGGTGTTGCCAACCTTGTCGTGGTAATGATGGCGATATATCCAGCCTAAATCGAGTCGGTAGGGCGTTGCGGTTAGCCCAAGTAATCTAATGCGACTATTTTTAGACTTTAAGTGAGTGAGTAACTGCTGATATTGGCTATCTTTATCAGGGCTAACACGATGGCACTCATCGATAATCACTAAGCTGTATGGCTCATCAAATTGACTGGGCTGTTTTACCGCTGATTGAATACTGGCAACCACTGTTTTACCGTCGGTGGACTTTTGGTTGAGTCCCGCCGAGTAGATTTTAGCTTCGGTGGTTAGTAGCCCCACTTTTTCTGCATTTTGAGCAACTAATTCCTTAACGTGCGTAAGCACTAACACACGGCCTTTGGCGATTCTGGCAAGTTCAGCGATGACGATACTTTTACCTGCGCCAGTGGGTAAAACCAAAACTGCGGAGTCATAACTTGATTTGAAATGTTGAATCGCAGCGTCAACAGATTGCTGCTGATAATCTCTCAGTTGCACGAAAAGGACCTAATTAAATACGACTTTATAAATGAAATGATCCCACATTTGGCTCAATGCGATAAGCAAAATTTTGAGGATTGTTTTATGACGACTTTCCAGCGCAAGATGAGGCATAAAAAAAGCCCCTCTGAGAGGGGCTAGGGAGGTCAAACAATAGCGCTTTCTTGGCTTATTTACTCGCTACGGTTAAGTCGGCTTTCAATTAAGGTATCGATTACCGCTGGATCTGCAAGCGTAGAGGAGTCGCCTAAGTTAGTGACTTCATTTGCTGCAATCTTACGTAGGAATCGGCGCATGATTTTACCTGAACGCGTCTTAGGTAAACCGCCAGCCCATTGAATAAGATCTGGAGTTGCAAGGGCACCAATCTCTTTTCTTACCCATTGACGCAGTTCTTGGCGAAGCTCTTCAGTTTCAACTGCACCCTTGGTTAAAGTGACATAGGCGTAAATCCCTTGCCCTTTGATGTCGTGTGGGTAACCCACAACAGCGGCCTCGGCTACCAGTTCATGAGCAACCAGAGCGCTTTCTACTTCGGCTGTACCTAGTCGGTGACCCGAAACGTTAATCACGTCATCAACTCGGCCAGTGATCCAATAGTAACCATCTTCATCACGCTTAGCGCCATCACCTGTAAAGTACATGCCTCTAAAGGTTTTGAAATAGGTCAACACAAATCTATCGTGGTCACCAAATACGGTGCGCATCTGTCCAGGCCAAGAGTCTAAGATAACTAAGTTACCTTCGTTAGCGCCATCAACAATGTTACCCATATTATCGACAAGCGCTGGCTGTACGCCAAAAAACGGACGGGTTGCAGAACCTGGTTTTGTGTCGGTCGCACCGGGGAGTGGGCTGATCAAAATGCCGCCGGTTTCGGTTTGCCACCAAGTATCAACAATTGGGCAC
This sequence comes from Shewanella sp. 125m-7, assembly GCF_052977045.1. Classification (NCBI taxonomy): domain Bacteria; kingdom Pseudomonadati; phylum Pseudomonadota; class Gammaproteobacteria; order Alteromonadales; family Shewanellaceae; genus Shewanella; species Shewanella sp. 125m-7. The sequence continues at coordinate 187,054 of NZ_JBRILQ010000004.1, read as the reverse complement.
TTTTCATGGCCAATAACATCGTTGTACCAGCGCCAAGCCTCAGGGTTAATTGGTTCACCTACCGAGCCCATAATGCGTAGTGAGCTGCCATCAAAATTTGCAAACTGCTCTTTACCTTCTGCCATTAGGGCGCGGATAAGTGTCGGGGCGGTATAAAGAATGTTTACTTTATGGCGGTCAACCATCTCGCCTAGACGTGCAGGGCTTGGATAATTAGGCACACCTTCGTGGATAAGTACCGTTGCGCCATTGGCAAGCGGGCCGTAAACCATATAGGAATGGCCAGTGATCCAACCTACATCGGCAGTACACCAATAGACTTCGTTTTCTTTGTAGTCAAATACATACTCATGAGTCATGGCAGCGTAGACCATGTAACCGCCAGTGGTATGTAGTACACCCTTTGGGTTACCGGTAGAGCCTGATGTATACAGTAAGAATAATGGATCTTCTGCGCCCATCTCTTCAGCAACACAATGCTCTGATGCGGTTTCCATCAAAGACTCCCACCAGATATCACGTCCTTCAACCCAATTTATATCGCCGCCAGTGCGCTTCATGACGATGACTTTTTCGATGCAATCAACATCTGGATGAGAAAGTGCTTCGTCGATATTGGCCTTTAACGGAATGATACGGCCAGCACGAACGCCTTCATCGGCGGTAATAATTACTTTTGAATTACCATCAATCACGCGTGATGCAATTGAGTCAGGCGAGAAACCACCGAAAACAACAGAGTGAATGGCACCAATTCGTGCACAAGCAAGCATAGCAACAGCCGCTTCTGGGACCATTGGCATGTAAATAGTGACTACATCGCCACGGCGTACGCCTTGGCTTCGAAGTGCATTTGCAAATTTACAGACTTGCGCATGTAGCTCGCCGTAGGTAAGGGTGCGCTGATCTTTTGCGTCATCGCCTTCCCAGATAATCGCCAGCTTATCGGCATTGTGCTCTAAGTGTCTGTCTAAACAGTTTGCGGATGCGTTGAGCGTGCCGTCATAGAACCACTTAATAAACAAATTGTGGTCGTCGAAAGAGGTTTTCTTTACCTTAGTAAAAGGTTTGATCCAGTCGATACGGTTGCCGTGTTCTCTCCAGAAACCTTCAGGGTTTACAATCGACTCCTGATACATTTTTTTATATTGTTCATCGTTTACAAGTGCGTTTGCAGCGATTTCACTTGGAACTTTATAGAGAGACTGCGTGCTCATTGGGCTTCCCTTATCTAATAATGCGTAAGCTGAGTATGGATTGGGAGAGGGGACTTTCTCTATTAGACCTTGGTCTAGTAAAATAATATCCTTATTTTTTAGTTGGTTGTAATTTTCATTTGGCTGGATCTCATTCGATTTTTACCGCAGAATAGTTAAAAAAAGAGAATCCTATGAATTTGACTGTATTGGTAGGCACTATTGCCATTGTGTACGTGCTATTACTGTTTCTTCTCGCTTGGGGCGCTGAGCGTTGGTTCAGCGGGATCACCAAGCGGCTCCAGACCTGGATTTATGGTTTAAGTCTTGCGGTCTACTGTTCGTCTTGGAGTTTTCTCGGTACCGTTGGTCAATCAGCGCAAGACCTTTGGTCGTTCTTACCTATTTTTCTTGGTCCGATCCTTATTTTTGTGTTTGGTTTTAGCTTGCTACGCAAAATGGTCATTGTCTCCAAAGCGCAAAATATTACCTCTGTTGCCGACTTTATTGCGGCGCGATATGGCAAATCTCAGTTACTCGCAGCTATTGTCACCCTTATAGCCCTGTTTGGCATCATGCCTTATATCGCATTGCAGCTTAAAGCTATGGTGTTTAGCCTGAATTTGTTCCAGCCGGACGGCGCGCTGTTTGATGGCGCGAAAGTATCGTTAATTATTACCGCAATTTTGGCGGTATTCGCGATTTTATTCGGTACTCGAAAACTGGATGCAACAGAGCACAACCCGGGTATGATGCTGGCTATCGCCTTCGAGTCGCTGGTGAAGCTCGGTGCCTTTTTGTTAGTGGGAGGCGTGATAAGCTTTAGTGTGTTTGATGGCTTTGGGGATATCTGGCAACAAGCTAGCGAGCGTGATTTAATCAATAATCCTAACATTCGGTTAGAGTCTTTAATGCCGGAGCTATTAGTTGGCATGGCAGCTTTCTTATGCATGCCTAGGCAGTTTCACGTGATGATGGTGGAGTGTGAAAATGAAAAAACCATCTTAAAAGCACGTTGGCTATTTCCTCTCTATTTATTGTTATTTGGCTTGTTTGTTGCGCCCCTCGCACTTGCTGGTAAATTATTACTGGGTGATGCCGTAGCGGCCGATACTTATGTTATTAATCTTCCTTTAGCACTTAATCAGCCTTGGCTGGCTGTAGTTGCACTGCTAGGTACACTTTCTGCTGCGACTGGCATGGTGATAGTTGCCGTGGTGACCATAAGTGTGATGGTGAGTAATGAGTGGCTAGTGCCATTAATGCTACGTACTGGGCAGATTAAAGCACGTAATTTTAGTCAATTTTCGCAGCTTCTGTTAAATGCTAGGCGCCTAGCAATTGTCCTCATTTTGAGTCTAGGTTATTTCAGTTACTTGTCGTTTATGGACAATGACTCGCTATCATCGTTAGGTATGTTGTCTTTTGGAGCATTTGCCCAGCTGGCCCCCGCATTGATAGGCGGTATGTACTGGAAGCACGGTAATCGCAGTGGAGTGTTTCTAGGGCTCGCGGTGGGGTTTGGCTGTTGGTGTTATATTTTACTGCAAGGTGCGGTGAATTCACCGACATTAGTTACCACGGAGTTTGCATTACTTGAGTCAATTACCCCTAATGTTCGCGATATCTTAACGGCTCTATTAGCAAACTGTGCATGCTATATGTTGGGCTCTGTGTGGTTTAGAGCTGGCGTTGCTGAACGTATGCAAGCAAGTGCTTTTGTTACACCTGGTCAGCTTAAAAAAGACAATAATCGTAAGAGTGTCGCGGTTTCACAGCAAGACTTACTTATTCTCGCCAGCCGCTTTGTCAGTCCAACCCGTGCTTATGAGAGCTTTTCTGCATTTTCTGAAGAGGCGGTAAAAAGTGATAGCTGGCATAAAGTGGCGCCGCCAGAACTTATCGCCCACACAGAGCACATGTTAGCCGGGGTATTAGGGGCGTCAAGTGCATCTCTGGTACTTGATTCTGTTTTGCAAGGTCGTGATTTAGCACTTGATGAAGTTTTTAGCCTAGTAGATGAAGCATCTTCAAAAATAATTCTAAGCCAAGATATGTTGCGTGGGGCTATTGAGCATGCTTATGAAGGTATGAGTGTGGTGGATAAAGATCTTAACTTAGTCGCCTGGAACTATAAATACGCTGAGCTTTATGGTTATCCTGATAACTTCTTACAAGCGGGTATGCCAATTAGTGATGTCGTTCGTTTTAATGCTGAGCGCGGTTATTGCGGCGAAGGAGAGATAGAGGCACAAGTAGAGAAACGTGTGCAGCATATGCGTAATGGCACGCCACATGTATCAGAAAGGCAACGTCGTGATGGTAAGGTGATTAAAATCCAAGGTAATCCTATGCCTGATGGCGGCTTTGTGATGACCTTTACCGATATTACTCAATATCGTTTGCAAGCCAAAGCGTTGCAAGAAGCCAATGAAACATTAGAGGCAAGAGTGAAAGAGCGTACCTATGAGCTCGCATTGCTTAATAGTCAGTTACTTGAAGCTAAGACCCAAGAAGAGATGGCAAATGCTTCAAAGAGTCGTTTCTTAGCCGCGGTAGGGCATGACTTGATGCAGCCGTTAAATGCGGCAAGATTATTTACCGCTTCATTGTCGCAATACCCCAATCTTGATCAAGAGGGGAAAACTACGCTAAACCATGTTAATAGTTCCCTAAAAATAGCGGGCGAACTACTAACAGATTTGCTGGATATTTCAAAATTGGATTCTGGCATGATTGAGGTGAATCGCCGAGATTTTGCCATTGCAGATCTACTTGATGGTTTAGCCGTTGAATTTGATGCAATGTCTAAGGATTGCTTGATTAAGTTTAGCTTTGTATCGAGCTCAGCCACTATCAATTCAGATCCAAGCTTATTGCGTCGAGTGCTGCAAAACTTTTTAACTAATGCTTATCGCTATGCAAAAGGTAATCGAGTGTTATTAGGTTGTCGTCACCGCGGTACTGAATTAGAGATCCAGGTTATCGATACTGGCTGTGGCATTGACGAAAGTGAGACAACAGAGATCTTCAAAGAGTTTAAACGCTTAGATAATCCAGAGAGCAAAAATGTCAGTGGTTTAGGGCTGGGCTTGGCGATTGCAGATAGGATTAGCCGAGTATTATCTCATAACATTAATGTTAGCTCTGAACTTGGAACTGGCTCGGTGTTCTCAATTCGAGTGCCATTAGGTGAGAAGAATACCGCGCCCAACAAACCAAAGAAAGTACAGTCATTACTGCAACCACTCGCGGGTGTTAAAGTGTTGTGCATTGATAACGAAGAAGCCATTTTGGCAGGGTTGGAAAGTTTACTCAGTCGTTGGCAGTGTGACGTTATCTGTGCAAGAGATCTCGCAGATGCTCGAATTAAGCTCGGACTTAAAGGGGTTGCACCTGACATTGTACTTGCTGACTACCATTTGGATGATGGTCAAAACGGAGTAGATGCAATGGACGGTATTCGAAGCCTTTACGGAGAGCATCTGCCTGGAATATTGATTACTGCCAATACCCGTAAAGATCTTATTGATGATATGCATAAGCGTGGCTATCACTACATGGCGAAAATGGTTAAACCGGCGGCATTAAGGGCACTCATTTCAAGCTTAGTCAAAAAGACATAATAGCTGTAAGTAAGAGTAGAAGTACGTAGATAGCTTACTTCTACTCTTTTTTCATTCAACTTTTTAGCGTCTGGAGTCGTGATTTCTACAAAGATGAATTAAACATCGTGTTACTCATTACTTGCTGTAGCCCACTGTTATTCCACTTTCACAGGAGTCAGCCCTTGATCTCGTGATTCAAGTGCAGTCTCTAGATCAAAACCACTTGTCTTCCAGCTTTTCGCTTCTTCAGCAGTAAAGGATTGATCCTTCCAGCCTTGGGCATTTTGTAAATCAAATCCAGCCTTGGCCCATTGACTCGATTGCTCGGCATTAAATCCTGCACTATTCCACTGTTGCGCCTGCTCTGCGTTAAAACCTATTTCTTTCCATGCCGCGATATCACTTTCTGACATACCTTTCCAGGTTGCAGGAGAAGAGGCGCAGGCACTAAGCATTAAAATAATCATTACTAGACCGAATTTTTTCATATTGCTTTCCTTGGTTATAAGTTGTCAGTTTTGCATATCTCATCCACGGCACGTTCCCGGGACTGCTTGCGATAATTAAGTATTGGTTGATTTGTAAATGTGACGCCCTTTATTGAAGGTAGTCGCTGATATCTACCTAGACAAGTTATAGCTTCGAATCAAGTTAACCGTATCAAGCGCAAGCATACGTAGACGCAGGATGGACAAAGTATGAATTTTTTAATTTTAATTTTGGTTTCGGTGCTTTTTCTATTGTTGATCTTGGCGCTTAGATGGATATACTGAACAAAACTGTAAATATGTAAAAAATATAAAACAAGAAGTAACTCATTACTCAAAGGGAATCGATATGTCCGAACCTCGCTGCAACTCGTATTATAACGCCACCATTAATAGTGAAACTGACTACCCTACGTTAGAAGGGGAGATCCGTGTTGATGTGGTCATTATCGGTGGAGGCTTTACCGGAGTTGCCACTGCCTTAGAGCTATCTGAAAAGGGATATAAGGTTGCTATTGTAGAAGCGAATAAAATTGCATGGGGAGCAACCGGGCGTAATGGGGGGCAAGTGACTGGTAGCCTATCTGGTGATGAAGCCATGACAAAGCAGCTGAGAAATTGTATCGGCGCAGATGCGGAGCAATATGTTTGGAATATGCGTTGGCGTGGACATGAGATCATTAAAGAACGCGTTAAAAAGTACAATATTGAATGTGATTTAAAATATGGGCATATACATACTGCTTATAAAATGAGTCATTTAAAAGAGCTTGAGAAAACCTATAATGAAGCTTGTCAGCGCGGCATGGAAAGCGAATTGGCAATGTTAGATAAAACGCAACTCGGGCAATATGTGAATACACCTCTTTATCATGGTGGACTGCTTAATAAGCGTAATATGCATTTGCACTCGGTTAATTTGTGTATTGGAGAAGCAAAGGCCGCTGAAAGCCTTGGCGCGCAGATCTTTGAGCATTCAGCTGTGGTGGATATTGATGATGGGCCGCTTGTTACAGTGACAACGGCTAAGGGGAAAGTGGTTGCTAATAGCGCAGTATTAGCGGGGAACGCCTATCATAAATTAGCCCGTAATAAATTGCGTGGAATGTTGTTTCCGGCCTCATTGGGCAACTGTGCAACGGCTCAATTGTCACCAGAAATAGCTCAAAATTTAATTCCTAAAGATGTCGCGGTGTACGACACGCGTTTTGTGCTCGATTATTACCGATTAACCGCTGATAACCGTTTAATGTTCGGCGGTGGAACCAATTACTCTGGCCGGGATTCTAAAAATGTAGCCGCAGAGTTGAGACCTGCAATCGAGCGTACTTTCCCGCAACTTAAAGACGTTGATATCGAGTTTGAATGGACGGGGATGGCTGGGATTGTACTGAATCGGATCCCGCAATTAGGTAAATTGTCAGCGAATGTCTATTACTGCCAAGGTTATTCCGGCCATGGCGTGGCGACATCTCATATTATGGGAGAGATCATGGCAAGTGCTGTTATTGGTCAACAACAAGAGTTTGATCTGTTTGCTCAGATGTCGCATCACCGTATTCCTGTTAACGAGTGGTTTGGAAATCAGGCACTAGCGTTAGGCATGATGTATTACAAGGTGATGGAAAACTTTCGATAATTGAGGTTGAGCAAGCGGGCGTTAAGTTGAGTTAACACTAAAAGCACACAACGCTTCGAGTATTCGAAGCGTTGTGTGCTATAGAGAGGGATACTTTGCTAAAAGTTTAAATATCAACTTTATCCATTGCTAGTTGCTGAAGTGAAATTACCGCTTGAGTGCGGTTTCTTACACCAAGTTTTCTGAATATTGCAGTTGCATGAGCCTTAATCGTGGCCTCAGAGACACCTAAATCGTAAGCAATTTGTTTATTGAGTAAACCTTCAGCAAACATTTGCAGCACTTTATATTGCTGAGGGGTGAGATCAGCAAGTTTACTGGCCATTTGGTTAGTTTCATCTTCATTGATCTCTTGTAGCTCGACGTTTTTTGGTAGCCAGACATCACCCAAAAGCACCGCTTGTAGCGCTTCGGCTAAGGTTTCCATTGAAGATGATTTTGGAATAAATCCTGAACTACCATAATGGATAGCACGACTAATCGTTAGATTATCTTCATGCGCAGAGATAACCACAACAGGCAAATATTGGAAATGCGTTCTGAGGTGAATTAGCGTCGAGTAACCGTGAGAACCCGGCATCTGTAGATCTAACAACACAGCGTCGTATTCAATATCACGATTTTCAAGTAGTACTTGTAGCGCATCAGCGCTATCTGCCTCGAACCATTGCGTATTGGTAAACTCAGACGATAGTGCTTGTCTAAGTGCGTTCCGAAATAACGGGTGGTCATCAGCTATTATTATATTTAAGTTTTCAGGCTTCATGGCTTTATAGGGTAGTTTTGGTTGCACGTGAAGATAGTTCAATGTAACAGATAAATGACAAGAGATTCTATGGCTTTAGGCTGGAAAAGTTATTATTTGTTAAAATAAACACAGAAGTTAGACTTTGGTCTATGGTGGGAGGCAATACTATTTTGCAAAGGCCAGAGAATCTGAGTATTAAAGATAATGGCTAACAGTTAGCGAATAAATACTAGAGCGAAGGGCTAACTATCTAGCCCTCAGTTAGTGGTTTTTGCTACGCTATTTAACTATGGGGTGGCCAAACTGCAGTCGGCTTTCTTTGCTCGTCAACGGCGACAAAGGTAAATACCCCACGTATAGCGTGATCCCTTAAGTCTTGATACATGTCTTCAACAAAAATATTCACTTCGACTTTGATTGAGGTATTACCGACATGAATAACTCTGGCAATAATCTCGGCTAACGAACCCGCAGGGATAGGTTTTTTAAAATCAATTCTGTCAGAACTCACGGTCACTAACGGCTTACGGCAAAAACGTGTGGCAGCAATAAAAGCGGTTTCATCCATCCACGCTAACGCCTCACCACCAAAGAGCGTGTTGTGATGATTGGTGATTGATGGGAATACAGCTTTGATAACGCGAGCTTCTGATTGTTCGATTCGAACGGCGACCTCTTCAGGAAACTGCTTGAGAGTCTGAGTTAACGGCATACGGCAACCTATGGTTATGCATTAATGAGGCGAGATTATAGCCGTTTTTGTAATTTTATAACAGGTTGAGCCGATAGTGATTAGCAAGAGGCTTGCTTGTTTCAGCGACTTGTCACTCTTAAACTTTTACTTTATTACGGACAATGATGGAAAAAACAGTAGAAATTGAAACGAATAGAACAGTACTTGTCGTTTTAGATGAAAGCCAAGCCGAACTAATGCTTGGTTATTACATTGAAAATAAACATCACTTATCTAAGTGGGAGCCTGAAAGAACAGCTGATTTCTATACTCTTGCTAGATGGCAGGACCAATTGTGTCAGACTCAATTATTGTATCAATCAGGAGCCGCGATAAAGTTTGCGGCAATGAATAAGCAACGAACTGAAATCGTAGGCGTATGCAAGTTTACCAATATTGTTCACGGTAACTTTCAAGCATGTAATCTTGGCTATTCCATTGCGAAAAAGCATCAAGGAAAAGGTTATATGCTGGAGATCTTGGAGGCGGCAACAAACCACATGTTTACTGTTATTGGTCTTCACCGAATAATGGCAAATTATATTGCTGATAATGAACGCAGTGCCGTGGTGCTTAAACGATTGGGTTTTGAAAACGAAGGCTTAGCAAGATCGTATCTTAAGATCGCAGGGCGTTGGCAAGATCATATATTAAGTTCAAAGTTAAATCCTGAGCATTGCACTGATTCAGCATAATGATGCTAAAGGCATAAAAAAACGTACCGACTCGGTGAGTGGGTACGTTTTCTGCTTTTTCACTTAAAGCTTACTTTTGCTTCAGTAAGTCGATTCTAGCACGTGACGCTTTGGCTAAATCACTTAATAAGATTTTTGAGTCTTCCCAGTCAATGCAGGCGTCGGTAATACTCTTGCCGTAGATAAGCTCAGTTCCTGCAACGACTTTCTGATTGCCTTCTTCAATAAAACTTTCAGCCATAATGCCTGCAATCGCGGTAGAGCCTTGCACCATCTGTTGCATAATAGAGTCGGCAACATTCAGCTGTTCTTTATGCATTTTTTGGCTATTGCCATGGCTAAAATCGATAACCATACGCTGAGTCACGCCAACACTATCAAGTTGCGTTGCGGCTTTTTGAATGTCATCGCTGTGGTAATTAGGCTCTTTACCACCACGTAAAATAATGTGGCCAAATGGGTTACCATGTGTACGGTATACAGCCATTGCACCATCTTTGTCCGGTGAGTAGAAGATGTGCGGTGCTTGCGCTGCGCGAACGGCATCAACGGCAATATCAATATTGCCGTCAGTACCGTTTTTAAAACCAACCGGACAAGAAAGTGCAGAAGCCATTTCGCGGTGAATCTGGCTCTCGGTGGTACGTGCGCCAATTGCACCCCAGGTAATCAGGTCAGCAATATATTGACCGTTTACCATGTCTAAAAACTCAGTGGCGATAGGTAGCTTAAGTTCAGTGATCTGTTGTAAAAGATGGCGGGCTTTACGTAGACCTTTATTAGGGCTAAAGCTGCCGTCTAAATCCGGATCAGAAATAAGACCTTTCCAACCGACAGTGGTGCGAGGCTTTTCAAAGTAAACACGCATCAAGATGCATAAATCATCTTTGTAATGCTGATGCAGCTCAGCTAAGCGCTGTGCATAATCAAGTGCTGCTTCTGTGTCATGAATTGAGCATGGGCCTATAATCACAAGTAAGCGTTGATCATCACCATTAATAATGGCTTCAACTTCGTGGCGCTGCTGGACTAAATAGTCAGCTGCATCTTGCGTTAAAGGATATTCAGAAGCGAGTTGTGCAGGTGAAATTACCTTACATAAAAGGGAGGTGCGTAGTTCGTCTGTTTTAATGGTCATTCACAATACCGAGCGTTCGTATGGGCTTTCGCCTTAATTACTCGGATTATAACTAATAGTTTGGCTGTGCACAGTGGCAATTGCCTTAAAAATGACGCTAATTTCCACGATATCGATATTTATTTGATATAAATTAAAGGCTTTAACGTTAAAAAGCCTTTAATTTCGATGGTACTGCTTTGCTGTACATTTAGAACATATGACGTTCTAAGCCTGTTGCTTCGATGATCTTAGTGGCGATCTCTTCCACGGAATGGTTAGTGGTATTGACGAAAGGGATGCGCTCACGTTTGTACATCATTTCGACTTCTTTTACTTCCAATCGACATTGGCGTAATGAAGAGTAGCGACTATCCGACATACGGCTTTGACGAATTTCATGTAATCGCTCAGGATCGATAGTTAACCCAAATAACTTTTGTTTATTACGTTTTAAGGCATCAGGCAGTTTTAAGTTATCCATATCATCCTCAGTAAAAGGATAGTTGGCTGCCTTTATACCAAACTGCATAGAAAGGTAGAGGCTTGATGGTGTTTTACCGCAGCGCGATACACCTAATAAAATGAGATCGGCCTTATCCATATGTTTCATGGTTTGACCGTCATCATTTTCCATCGCGTAGTTAATGGCATCGATACGGGCTTCATAACTGTCATTGGTTTTACCATGGGTGCGATGAATTGCCGGCGCAGCAGCAATCCCTAGTTGTTTCTCTAATGGCGCCACAAAAGTGTTCAAAAAGTCATAATCTAAGCCTTCACTGCTATAGATGACATCACGGATCTCTGGTTTTACGATGGAGTGGAAAACGAGGGGGCGTTCACCTGTTGTAATAAAACAATCATTTATTTGAGCCTTTACAGCCTCCGCTTTCGCTTTCGTCTCTACAAACGGGATTGTAAGTGCATCAAATTCCAAAGGAAATTGAGAAAGTACGGCATGACCGAATACCTCTGCTGTGATCGCTGTCCCATCTGAGATATAGAATACTTTACGTAACATTTTGACCTCTTGTAGTAATAAAATTACAAATAAAATTATACATTTACGCTTCTTGTCATGGAGTGTAAGATGCCTCTGCTCTCGTGTGAAGAGCCACACTAAAATATACTTGCGGAGATAAAAACTGTGCAGCAATACGTACTCTGGTATCAAGAATTAGGCATGGGCGATGTTAACAAGGTAGGCGGCAAGAACGCTTCTCTTGGTGAGATGATCAGCAATCTATCAAATGCAGGCGTTCAAGTGCCAGGTGGATTTGCGACAACATCTTTTGCGTTCAATGAATTTCTTGAACAAAGTGGACTTAACCAGAAGATATACGAAATTCTAGAAATTCTAGATGTAGATGACGTGAACGCACTCGCTACAGCCGGTGCACAGATTAGACAGTGGGTTATCGATACTCCATTCCACCCAGAATTTGAGCAAGCAGTTCGTGAGTCGTACGAAAAGCTGAGCTCTGAAACAAGTGATGCTTCGTTTGCAGTTCGCTCTTCAGCAACGGCAGAAGATATGCCTGACGCATCATTTGCTGGCCAACAAGAAACATTCCTAAACGTTAAGGGTTATGAAGCCGTTTTAGAAGCAACTAAGCATGTATTTGCTTCTTTGTTTAATGACCGTGCTATCTCATACCGTGTTCATCAAGGTTATGACCATAAAGGTGTCGCACTCTCTGCTGGTATTCAGCGTATGGTGCGTTCAGATACAGCGGCTTCTGGTGTTATGTTCACCATGGACACTGAATCTGGCAACAATGACGTAGTATTTATTACTTCTTCATTTGGCCTAGGTGAAATGGTTGTTCAAGGTGCGGTTAACCCTGACGAGTTCTATGTTCATAAGCCAAGCCTTGTAGCTGGCCATAAAGCGGTTGTACGCCGTAACATAGGTAGCAAGCTTATCCAAATGGTGTATTCAGATGATGAATCTCATGGTAAGCAAGTTAAGATTGAAGATATCGCAGCAGATAAGCGCCGCGAATTCTCTATCAACGATGCTGAAGTACAAGAACTTGCTAAGCAAGCTATGACTATCGAGAAGCATTACGGTCGTCCAATGGACATCGAATGGGCTAAAGACGGTAACGACGGTAAGTTGTATATCGTGCAGGCTCGTCCTGAAACTGTTCGTTCTCGTGAAGATGTGCAGCTTATTGAGCGTTACCACCTTAAAACTCAAGGTGACGTCGTTTGTGAAGGTCGTGCGATTGGTCATAAGATTGGTAAAGGTGTTGCCAAGGTGCTTAAGTCAATCGAAGACATGGATCAAATCCAACCAGGTGATGTATTAGTTACTGACATGACGGACCCAGATTGGGAGCCCATCATGAAGCGTGCAAGCGCTATTGTAACTAACCGTGGTGGCCGTACTTGTCACGCAGCTATTATCGCTCGTGAGTTAGGCGTACCAGCAGTTGTTGGTTGTGGCGATGTGACTGAACGCATCAAAAATGGTCAAGAGATTACCGTTTCTTGTGCCGAAGGTGATACAGGCTTTATCTACAGTGGTCTACAAGACTTTGAAGTGATTTCATCACGCGTAGATTCAATGCCAGATCTGCCAATGAAGATCACCATGAACGTGGGTAACCCAGACCGTGCATTCGACTTTGCCCGTCTTCCTAACGAAGGTGTAGGTCTTGCGCGTCTTGAGTTCATCATTAACCGCATGATTGGTATTCACCCTAAAGCACTGCTTGAGTTCAACGACCAAACTGCTGAACTGCAACAAGAGATCCACGAGATGATCGCGGGTTATGAGTCACCAGTAGAATACTACGTGGCACGTCTTGTTGAAGGCATTGCGACTATCGGTTCTGCTTTCTATCCAAAGAAAGTGATTGTTCGTATGTCTGACTTTAAGTCAAACGAATACGCTAATTTGGTTGGTGGTGACCGTTACGAGCCTGAGGAAGAAAACCCAATGTTGGGCTTCCGTGGTGCTAGCCGTTACATCTCTGAATCGTTCCGTGATTGTTTTGCATTAGAGTGTGAAGCGATTAAGCGTGTTCGTAACGATATGGGTCTGAAGAACGTTGAAATCATGATCCCATTCGTACGTACCCTAGATGAAGCGGCGCAAGTGATTGAATTGCTTAAAGAGCAAGGTCTAGAGCGTGGTAAAGACGGTCTACGCGTTATTATGATGTGTGAGCTGCCTTCAAACGCATTGCTTGCAGAGCAGTTCCTAGAGCATTTCGACGGTTTCTCTATCGGTTCTAACGACTTAACTCAGTTGACTCTTGGTCTTGACCGAGATTCTGGCATCATTAGCCATCTATTTGATGAGCGTAATGAAGCGGTTAAGGCGCTACTGTCTCTTGCAATTAAAGCGGCCAAAGCGAAAGGTGCGTATGTTGGTATTTGTGGACAAGGCCCATCAGATCACCCTGACTTTGCTGCTTGGTTAGTAGAGCAAGGTATTGATACCGTTTCACTTAACCCTGATACCGTTATTGACACTTGGTTATACCTAGCTGAAGCTCATAAATAACAGCCTCGTTAGCGAATAAAATGGATTGTGTAATCTGCGCGATTTAACATTTCATTAGAAACATTAAAAAAGCCGCTATTTAGCGGCTTTTTTTTGTTTATAATGCTGGCATACCCTAAGAATAATAATTAACAGAAGCCGCTATGTTACCCAAGTTATCGCATCAACAAACGCTTGAACCGATTTATCTTTCTTTTTTAACAGCATTAGAAGAAGGCGCATTCTCGGGCGATATCGATACTCGTTATAGCGCACGTTTAGCTCAAGCGACCGACAACTCTGTCTATCAGTTTTTACCCCAAGCGGTGATTTACCCGCAATCACAACGTGATGTACAAGCTGCGCTGTTACTCGCTGCAAGAAGTGAGTTTGATAGTGTGGTATTTAGCGCAAGAGGCGGTGGCACTGGTACTAACGGCCAATCGTTGACTCATGGCATCATCGTAGATATGTCGCGTTACATGAACCAAGTGCTCGAGGTTAATGCCGCTGAAGGTTGGGTCAAAGTGCAAGCGGGCGTGATAAAAGATGCGTTAAATGATGCGCTGCGTCCTCATGGTTTTTTCTTTAGTCCTGACTTATCGACTTCCAACCGCGCGACTTTAGGTGGCATGATTAATACCGATGCCTCAGGAGCAGGCTCCTTAGTTTACGGTAAAACCTCCGATCATGTCCTTGGATTGACCAGTATCTTATTTGACGGCAGCGAGCTGAATACTCAGCCGCTAAGTTCGGCACAATTGGCTGACGTTGGCTCCGTAACCGACAACGTTTTGGGGCAACAGCTCATCTCAAGTATTGCTGATATGTGCAAAGCCAATCGCGAGCAAATTGAGCAGCGCTTTCCGAAACTAAACCGTTTTTTAACGGGTTATGATCTTAAAAATGTTTGGGATGACAAATTAGAACACTTTGACTTATCTCGAATTTTAGCAGGATCTGAAGGCACGCTTGCGGTGATCACCGAGGCAAAGCTTAATATTACGCCACTACCGACGTGCCGGATGATGGTTAATATCAAGTACGATTCGTTTGAATCAGCGCTGCGCCACGCACCGGATTTAGTCAAAGCTAATGCAACCGTTGTTGAAACCGTCGATTCAAAAGTACTCAACCTCGCTAAACAAGACATTATTTGGCATTCGGTGTCATCGCTTATTGAAGATGTGCCGGGTAAAGAGATTGATGGTCTTAATATGGTGGAGTTTGCAGGCTCGCAAGCGGATGTCGAGGAGCGAGTCGCTAAACTCGAGTCGATGCTGAACTCGCAAAATGAAGCGGGACTACTGGGTTATCAAGTCACATCCGATAAAGCCAGCATTAACACCATTTACGCGATGCGTAAAAAAGCAGTGGGGTTATTAGGTGCAGCCAAAGGCACGCGTAAGCCAATCGCATTTGCTGAAGATACCGCTGTGCCACCAGAGAAGCTGGCTGACTTTATATTAGAGTTCAGAACACTACTCGATAACCATCAACTGCAATACGGCATGTTTGGTCATGTCGATGCAGGGGTCTTGCACGTGCGCCCAGCGCTTGATATGTGTGATGAGCAAGATGAACGTTTACTTAAAACCATTTCTGACCAAGTGGCCGAGTTAACCCTTAAATATGGTGGCTTGATGTGGGGCGAGCACGGTAAAGGGGTACGCGGTGAATATGGCCCGGCGGTATTTGGCGAGCATTTATACGGCTTGTTAGAAGAAGTTAAAGGCTTATTTGACCCTAACAACAAGCTCAACCCTGGTAAGCTGGTGGCGCCTAAAAACAGCGGCCCAATGCTGTATAACGTCGACAGCGTAAAGCGCGGGGCATTCGATAGACAAATCCCGATTAAAACCCGAGAAGCTTTCCCCGATGTAATGAACTGTAACGGCAATGGCTTATGCTTTAACTACAGCGCCTATTCGCCTATGTGTCCGTCGTTTAAAGTGACAGGTGACAGAGTACAATCACCCAAGGGGCGTGCAGGTTTAATGCGCGAATGGCTGCGTTTGCTCGAAGCTGAAGGTATTGATGTTAATGAGCTGGCACGCACTAAGCCACTAGGTTGGCTACAGCGCGCCCAGAACACGCTGAAAATCGATAAAGAATACGATTACTCCCATGAAGTCATGGAGTCGCTTAAAGGTTGCTTGGCTTGTAAAGCGTGTTCTAGTCAGTGCCCTGTAAAAGTGGATGTCCCCAAATTTAGAGCGCAATTTTTTGAAATTTACTATCAACGCTATTTGCGACCAGTTAAAGACTATTTAGTCGCAGGCATTGAAGATTCACTGCCATTAATGGCAACGGCGCCAAGGCTGGTTAATGCTGTATCACAAAATAGCCTAAGTAAATGGGTCATTAAGAAGTCACTGGGCTATGTCGACGCGCCAGCGTTATCTGTCCCCACCCTAAAACAGCGTTTAGAAGGTCACTCAAGTCGCGGCTACGATTTAGCGGCGCTACAAAAAATTCCAGAAAACGATCGCAGTGACTATGTGCTGGTAGTACAAGACCCTTTTAATAGTTTTTATGAAGCCGCAACGGTTTACCACTTTATTCAGCTAATTGAAAAGTTAGGTAAGAAGCCCGTTTTATTGCCATTTAAACCTAATGGTAAGCCTATTCACATTAAAGGTTTCTTAGATAAATTTGCTCGTACAGCCAAATCAACAGCTGACTTTTTAAATGAAGTGGCAAAACTGGATATGCCTATGGTCGGCATCGATCCAGCTTTAGTGCTTTGTTATCGCGATGAGTATGCAGAGGTGCTTGGTGGCGCTAGAGGTAAGTTCCACGTTAAATTGGCCAATGAATGGTTACTAGAAATACTTGAAGGTCAGCCCACTCGTGAGTGGAGCCAAGATGATATTAGCGAACGCGAGTTTACTTGGTTTAGTCATTGTACTGAATCAACGGCTAAACCAAATACAGCTAACGAATGGCAGGGGATTTTTGAGCACTTTGGCGCAAAGCTCAATACGGTTAACTTAGGCTGCTGCGGCATGGCGGGGACTTACGGCCATGAAGCTGAAAACTTACAGCGCTCAAAAACGCTCTATGAAATGTCGTGGGAGCAGACTCTATCTCAGTTACCGCAATCTCAAGTGTTAATTTCAGGCTACTCTTGTCGAAGTCAGGTCAAACGCTTTAGCGGTTTTAAGCCAAAACATCCGCTCGAGGCTTTGTTAAACCTGCTTTAATCCACTCAGTAAAAAACTAGCTTCTGGCTAGTTTTTTACTTTTAAGGCTTATTAAAGACTTATTAAAGACTTATTGCTAGGCCGCTAACAAGACAATAGAGGTACAGATGACATCAAAAGATACTCATTCATCGGGTGCGATAGAAGCAATCTCTTCGTTAACGCAAGGGGCACCATTATGTGCAGAACAAGCGCTATTTGAGATTATTAAAAATGGTGAATGGCTATATCGTGGCGAAGCATTACCCATTAAGTTTTGTAAGCTTTTTGCCAGTATTTTACATCGTATTGATGGTGAATATTTCCTTATCACGCCTGTTGAAAAGATGCGGGTAACGGTTGCTAAACAAGCGTTAATCATTGTTGACTATCAAGCTAATGATGATGCGATCTTCTGGCTCAAAACGAGTATTAATAGTGAACATAATATTAAAGATTTTGAACAGTTTATTGTTGATGAGGACTGCATTACTATCACGCTGGAAAGAGGCGTTGAAGCTAGGCTAAATCGGGCTTGTTATTATCGTTTTATTGATGCGTATATCGCCTAAAAACAACGATGCAGACCCTGCTGATTTGTCTTCAATCAACATAATGATTTATAAGCTATTTGAATGAATGTGTACAATAAGCGCCCATAAAGGCTAGTTTCTTATATTGTAAGTGATAAGATTAAATGAAGCCCTAATAAGCCGTGGAGGTGCTGATTGAATCGATTTGAGAGTCTAGGTTATTTGGTGTCACATTTAAATGTCGATCTACAAAACTCTTTAGATCAAAGACTTAAAAGATACCAGTTAGATATTAAACTATGGCCTGTGTTGTTTACACTATGGCAGGAAGAGGGCGTTACTCAAACCACGCTCTCTAAGCGCTGTGATGTGGCAAATTACACTATGACTCGGCTGCTTGATCAATTACAACAGCAAGGCTTAATTACTCGCCATCAAGATGCTGAAAATCGCCGCGCTTTTCAAATATACCTCACCGATAGCGGCAAAGCACTTGAGCAAGATCTCGTACGTGAAGCCGAACGAGTCAACGAAGCCTTCTTAGATAACTTAGCGCTAGAGGAACGGCAGACGTTTTTAATGTTGCTGAATAAAATCAATCGTTACTAGCTACGATAAAAAAGCAGATGTAGTTTTGGTTTTTTATGTGTTTAAGTTTTGTCCCACTTTAAAACGCCTCTCTTTTCATACTCTCTTAATTTAGACCGCTCAACTCGTCACGCTCCAACATTTATGAGTATAATTATACCAATCGTCGAAAGGAGTCTATATGAAATCGCTAATTATCTCCCTATGCGCGGTATCTCTATTAAGCGCCTGCTCAGTCAACGTCAATAAGCCAAAACCACAACCAGCTTCCCAGTCACAAGCCTCAACAAGCGAGTGTGCAGGGACTTTTATTAAAGCGATAAATTTAGCCAGCGGTTATACCTTAGTTGTCGAGGAAGGGCGATTAGAGCCGCGCTCAATAGGCAGCATAACGGTTAAACTCTATCGTGATCTTTATGTGGGTGATTTTGTTGGTAGCGTGAGCTTTGTGCGTGATGGAACCATTTTAAAGGCGGTGTTAATCGATAATGGTAGCGACAAACAAAAACTGTCGATAACGACGGTGACAGCTGGAAGCGGAAATTATCAAAATAGTCGATTAATTTGCATTGCAGGCGATGATATTTCGCTTTGTTAATAGCGAGTTGGTTAGTGACGGCATCTTTGAAAATGGGCAAACGTGAATTTAGTTTATTGGTTCGGGTTAGCCAAGGGTAAGCAGAAATACAATGATTAGCCCAATCGCTAATATACCTTGCTGAGTAAGTTGGCGACTTCGGTATAGTTCTTTCTTCTCTTGTCTTAAGCTTGCAACCAAGTTATTTTGTTTGTAAATACGGCATATGAGCTGCTCAGTCATAGGATCGAGTAACAAATACAATTTGGCAGGTTTACCATCATTGAGTACGATTGAGTGTTCACTCTGTTGCCCAAAATTGAGTTTTCTCGAGACACGCTTACCATTAATGTACATTTGCTCTAACCCGCACCAGTTACTGGCTTGCAACTCAATATTATCTTGATTAAGAGCATATTTAAAAATAGCCATAGCACAGAGCCTTTGTTATTACGGGGCCTTAAGTCAAGCAGAGGATCACGCTCTTCGCCACTGTAGGGGAAGTGAGTCCTTTTATTTTTTTCCTATCTATTTGTTGCATTTAATCTTTTCATAGACAAAAAAATACCCAGCACCTTGGCTGGGTATTTTCAGTGCAATAATTGCTTATTTGGCAGCGTGTATAATTGCTCTTGCCATTTCATCAGCAACATCACCCGTGGTGCGGTTTTGCTCATCAGACAGAGAGAAAATGGTCAGTAGCGTATTATATATTTCTTCTACTTTTGCTGTTGCAGCTGCTGCATCATAATCTTTTTCGAAAGAAACGTTGATGATGCCACCTGCGTTAATGACGTAATCTGGCGCGTATAGAATTCCTAGCTCTTTTAACATTTCACCATGGCGCACTTCTGCCAGCTGGTTGTTGGCACAACCGGCCACAATAGTCGCTTTTAGCATAGGGATTGTAATGTCGTTAATTGTCGCGCCTAATGCACATGGGGCGTATACGTCGACATCTTGATGGTAAATATCTTGTGGCGCCACAACCGTTGCACCAAATTCAGTGGCAACTTTATCTAAAGAAGCCTGATGAATATCAGTAACGATTAGTTCAGCGCCTTCTTGATGAAGATGGCGGCAAAGGTAATAACCCACATGGCCAACACCTTGAACAGAAATTTTCAGTCCTTTTAGGCTATCAAGCCCACGCTGGTGCTTAACGGCAGCTTTAATGCCTAAGAAGGTGCCTAACGCTGTAAATGGCGATGGGTCGCCACTTTTACCTTCAAGGCCTGCCATATATGGCGTTTCTTGGTGTGCGATCATAATGTCGGCAGTTGATACACCAACATCCTCAGCTGAAAAGTATTTACCACCGAGAGTATGTATACAGCGGCCGAAAGCTCTGAATAGGGCTTCTCTATCCTGTACTTTAGGGTCGGCGATAATGACAGATTTACCCCCACCCATCGCTAAACCTGCCATCGCATTCTTATAGGTCATGCCGCGCGATAAGCGCAGTACGTCAGTGATGGCCTCATCATCAGACTCATAGTTCCACATTCTGCAGCCGCCAACGGCTGGTCCAAGATTCGTATTGTGGATGGCGATAATGGCTTTTAAGCCGCTTTCTTTATCATGACAAAAAACGACCTGTTCATGGTCGTCGAAAGAGATGTGATTAAAAACTGCCACTTGTTGATCTCCGCTGTGAGCATCGAATGACCGCCGCTGTGTGATTACAGGGTAGCCTACTTGTTATATTTATTGCAGAACGATAGCATTTAGGGATACTCTCAACAAAGTAAAGATTAGGATTATTTGTGATCTATCTGGCAATTTTGCTTTCCACCTTACGTTAACGTAAAGTATTAGCTTGATTAAAGCCTAATAGCTGTGCATGTTTTCTGTTCAAAGAAAGGGTAGAGATAGAAAATAACAATAAGAAAGGAAGTTTAAATGGCTGAACAAGCAGTAGACCAAGAACAACTTAGACAAGAATGGATTCGAACTCAGTTCCAAAAGGCGAACAAGTTTCTGGCAGAAAAAGGCGTTATGCCACATAAAGTCCATCCAGAAGAAAGCCGCTATTTAGCACCTTATGTTGCGATTTGGAAAATTGATTCTAAAAAGCCAACCAAACAAACATTTTGGGTGATGTCAGGCGATTTGCCATCTGATTATGTTGATATCAACGTAGCGGCTACAGCACGTGATGCCGTTCGCCATTTCTCAATGATGTGGCAGATGCAAGCTGAAAATATTCAGCGCTCAGGCTTAACTAAAGATCCAGCTCAAGCAAAGTTTGCTCAGCTTTTAGTTTCACGTGCCGAAAGTCTTTATAAGATGCAAGCTGATGACAGCATCTGGGGCCCAAGCGCATAACACACGGCGCTATCGAACACAAAAAAGGCATCATTTAGATGCCTTTTCTATTTTTTAGGCCTAAGCCATCTTCTTCAATTTAGTTTTCATTTCTGTTTGGGTCTCGGCGACTCATGAAGCGTATATTACTCGCCAAAATAAAAATACCCTCGATTAAGCAAGCTTAATAGCAGTGCTTGTGTAGCTGATGTTTGTAGTAACTTTGCGGCTTGCTCATTACTAAAATAAAAGTGCTCTGATAGTTGTTGCACATCTAGTTCAATTTCTTCTGAATATTCAAATGCTTCGCCATTAATAAATAGGCGTGAAACACTATCATTTTCAAGCTTGAGTAACTTTAATCCGCCGATGCGATAGAGCTGGGCACCTTGTTCAATATAATCGCTAAGCTCTTCTATCGTATACGCATCTTCTGGTTCGCATATATCCAGCTCAAAGCGATTTTGACTTAACATTTTTCCGAGTATGGCTTGATAGCTTTGGGGACTTGAAGCCAATTCACTCACTAATGCCATTAAATCTTGCTGGTGTGCTTGGCTTACTTGGCTGGCAAGTGTAGGCTCATTTGTCGAGGTAAAGCGCTTAAGTCCGGTATTATTATCAATTAATGCATCGGCTATTTCGCTAAATAGTTCTTGCTGGCTTGGTGCTCTGAATCCGATGGAGTAGCTCATTGCCATGGTGAGTGTTTGGCCTTGGTGTGGATAACCCGGGGGAATATAAAGCACGTCGCCTTTTTCTAACACTACATCGATGATGGGCTCAAAACCGTCGATTAATGGCGTGGTAGGATCATTGTTTTTCGGTGCATACTGTCCGCGCTCACCTACAGTCCAGTGACGTTGTCCTTCACCTTGAATAATAAACACATCATAGTTATCGATATGCGCACCAACACCGCCACCAGGAGTGGCAAAAGAGACCATCAAATCATCAAAACGCCAGTCTGGGATGAAACGAAACGCATTGATAAAGTCAGCAGAATCAGGGTGCCAATGGTTTAATGCTTGTACGAGTAACTGCCAGTTGTTTTCACCAAACTGATCATAATCTTCAAATGGCCCTTCGATAATTTGCCAGTCATTCTCTTTGGTCACCACCACTCGTGACGCAACCGTTTCTTCACACGCAAGACCTGCGAGCTCATCTGCACTGATGATATCTTCGAAATTAGGGAAGGCGTTTTTAATCAATAGTGGTTTCTTTTGCCAGTATTGGTTTAAGAATTCTTCGGCGTCAAAGTTAAGGCTAAACATAATTAGGGTCGCTTGAGGTTGATAGGAAGTGGATAAAATAAAGGCGTTAAGCCTAAGCTTAACGCCTTATTTGAACCTTTAATAGCAGATTAGCTATGTAAAGTGTCAAGCGTACTTTTAGTTAAGTTCATCAACAAAAGTTTCTGCACGGCCAATGTAATTAGCAGGCGTCATTTTCTTAAGTTCAAGTTTAACGTCTTCTGGAAGCTCAAGACCATCGATAAATACAGCAAGTTGCTGCCCGTCGATGCGCTTACCGCGAGTTAACTCTTTAAGCTTCTCGTATGGCTTTTCGATGCCGTAACGACGCATAACCGTTTGCACAGGCTCTGCTAGCACTTCCCAGTTAGCATCAAGCTCTTTGCGAAGTTGTTCTTCGTTAACTTCTAGCTTGCTGATCCCTTTGAGGGTTGATTGATATGCAATTAGTGAGTGCGCGATACCAACACCTAAGTTGCGTAAAACCGTAGAGTCAGTTAAGTCACGTTGCCAGCGAGATACTGGAAGCTTAGCGGCTAAATGCTGCATAAGTGCGTTGGCGATGCCTAAGTTACCTTCTGAGTTTTCAAAATCAATAGGGTTAACTTTATGCGGCATGGTGGAAGAACCAATTTCGCCAGCAATGGTACGCTGCTTAAAGTGACCTAATGCAATGTAACCCCAAATATCACGATCGAAATCGATCAAGATTGTGTTGAAACGCGCTAGCGCATCAAACAATTCGGCGATGTAATCGTGCGGCTCAATTTGAGTCGTGTATGGGTTCCAGTTAATACCAAGGCTTGTCACAAAGCGTTGTGACAGTGCGTGCCAATCAACTTCTGGGTAAGCAGATATGTGAGCGTTGTAGTTACCTACAGCGCCGTTAATCTTACCCATGATTTCAACGTTTAACACTTGCGTTAGCTGACGTTCTAAACGTACAGCAACGTTCGCCATCTCTTTACCTAGTGTAGATGGAGAGGCTGGCTGGCCATGTGTGCGTGACATCAATGGTACCGTTTTATGCTCTTTAGCTAATGCTTTAACGGCATCAACAACTTTCTGGCAATAAGGTACAAGCACTTGATCGCGCGCTTCAGTCAACATCAATGCGTGAGACAGATTGTTAATATCTTCAGAAGTACAAGCAAAGTGTACAAACTCGTCGATAGCAACAAGCTCAGCGTTATCGGCGATACGTTCTTTAATGAAATACTCTACCGCTTTAACGTCATGGTTTGTTGTTGCTTCAATATCTTTAACGCGCTGGGCATCCGCTTCGCTAAAGTTATCTTTAATTTGGTCAAGCAAAGCCAATGCAGCTTCGCTAAAAGGTGGAACTTCTTCAATTTCTGGGCAGCTTGAAAGTAGCTTTAGCCAGTTAATTTCGACTTGAACACGGTATTTGGTCAGGCCGTACTCGCTGAAAATCCCTCTTAATGAGGCGGTTTTACTACCATAACGACCGTCTACCGGAGAGATAGCAGTTAGTGCGGAAAGTTCCATTAGAAGCTCCTTGATGAACTTGGCTTAAAATTATAGGGTGAGGCTTTTCATAGCTGTATCTACTATTGTTTTTCTTGCAAAGACAAGGTGCCTACGCTTGCCTCCTAATTGACGCCATAATACTGCGCTGCGCATGGCTGACAGCAAAAGGGCGCGAATTTTGTGTTGGGTTTGGGTACGCTTTAGAAACTCTGGATTGCCGGAGATCTGTAATTTAGGGCCGAGTTCACTAATTATATCACTGTAAATACTGGCAAAATTAGCAATCACTTGCTCGTCAGTTATTTCAAAGTGATTGAGTTGACGGTGAATTTGGTTAATGCGTTCAGATAGCATGCCCATGGAATTTGAAGAGCGAGTTAATTTTCGCTCTAATGCTAAGATCCCCACTAAGTAGCGAGTCACCTCAACATCTTTTTGCTTTGTATCACCGAGTTGGCTAACGATAAGCTCGTAGCCTTTTCTCAAAGCAACTTTGTCTGCATAAACATCGCTAGTGCTTTCTGGGTTTGTCACCAAAACCGATTGCAGGCTTGCTGCTAGCGCGTCTTTATCTGAGTCACCGTGCCTTGCAATATACTGAACTTGTGCCACGGCTTGTAAAATACCAGCAAAGGCCATAGTGCGTTCAAACAGCTGATCACTCATTGATTAATCTCTTATTAGTGCGTCAATAATGCCGCCACCTAGGCAGATTTCACCATCATAGAAAACGGCAGATTGGCCTGGGGTTACTGCGGCAACGGGTTCATCAAAAATAACTCGCAGTACATCGTCGCTGTCGTAAGTGACACGGCAAGGAACATCTTGCTGGCGGTAACGGGTTTTAACTGTGATTTGTGAGCCATCAGCAGGGCCTTTACGGTCGACCCAATGCAATTGATCCGCCACTAAACCGTTTGACATTAGGCGAGGGTGGTTACCACCTTGGCCAACAATTAATACGTTACGCACTAAGTCTTTCTCTACCACGTACCAAGGGTCTTCATTACTGTTTTTAAGACCACCAATACCAAGACCTTTACGTTGGCCTAGGGTGTGATACATCAAGCCTTGATGAGTACCAATGACTTCACCTTCGCTGGTTTCAATGTTGCCAGGCTGTGCAGGTAAGAATGTTTGTAGAAAATCAGTAAATTTACGTTCACCGATAAAGCAGATGCCAGTACTGTCTTTTTTATCATGGGTAATTAAGCCCATTTCTTTGGCTATTTCGCGTACTTCGCTCTTGTCTAGCTCACCCACTGGGAATAAAGAGCGAGCGACTTGCTCGTAGCCTAAAGTGTATAAGAAGTAGCTTTGGTCTTTGTTACCATCAACACCACGTAGCATTTGGCTAGTGCCATCAATATCACGGCGGCGCACATAGTGGCCCATCGCGATGTAATCGGCATCTAAGATCTCATCTGCAAACTCGAGAAAAGCTTTAAACTTAATCTCTTTGTTACACATGATATCTGGGTTTGGTGTGCGGCCAGCTTTGTACTCGGCCAAGAAATACTCGAACACATTGTCCCAGTACTCTGACGCGAAGTTAACCGTGTGCAGCTTAATGCCTAGCTTGTCACATACAGCTTGCGCATCTTTAAGATCGTCAGCTGCCGCGCAATATTCATCCGTGTCATCTTCTTCCCAGTTCTTCATGAACAGGCCTTCAACCTGGTAACCCTGTTTCATTAACAGGTAGGCTGAAACTGATGAATCTACACCACCGGACATACCGACGATGACTTTTTTACCAAGATGAGTGGGTTCGATTGACGTCATAAATCCTAAAAAAACCTTTGTGATTACTGAATATTGCTGCGAATCAGTATCTCGACGAATGGGGTTTTCAATCGAGTTACCGTGTTCAAACCGCGGCTTTCTGCGGGTGCATATTCTATCACGCATTATGAGGTTGGGCTATCTAGGGAAGGTCTATCTTTTAGCTTTAGATAAATCATCGCTGAATATTCACTCATGCTGATGAAATAGAATAAGCATGAGTGGCTATAATGGCTGTGATTTGGGGGCTTTTAGTTAACCTAAACTCGGGGTGTTAAGCATCGCTGCTTAACCCGAGTTCAGGTTAGTTACAAATATTGATCATTTAACAGGCTTAACGGGTAGTGGTTACCGGCTAAGTAATCGTTAATGGATTTGAGCACCAAGGGGCTTCTCATCTGGTCTGATAACGGCTCAATTTCGGCCAAACTTAACCATTTAAGGCCAGTTATCGCGGGGGCAATCGGAGTCGATGCGATAATTTTATCTAGGGTTAAGTAGAAGGTATAGCGAACAAACGCCAGTGACTCACTGGCACTAAACTGGTAAATACCGACTAACCCTTGCACTGTAATGTTAAGCCCTGTTTCTTCGAAGACCTCACGTACACAAGCATCAATAATTGATTCATGGGCCTCAATATGGCCGGCGGGTTGATTATATTTGAGCTCACCATCAATCCACTCCTCAACTAACAAGAATTTATCTTGCGCTTGTATGACACACGCAACCGTCGTATTGGGCTTATAACGTGCGGTCATGGTTCATGCTCATATTGATTGGTTTTTCATATCCAGCTGACGATACTCACCATTTTTAAGGTCATCTAGACTCCATTGACCTATTTTATAGCGGATTAATCTTAGTGTTGGAAACCCGATATGGGCAGTCATGCGCCTTACTTGACGGTTACGGCCTTCACAGATCTGAATTTCTAACCAAGTGGTCGGAATATTGGCTCGCTCGCGAATAGGCGGGTTTCTAGGCCAGATCTGCGGATTATCGATAATGCTTATTTTGGCTGGCAGGGTCATGCCGTCTTTTAACTCAACGCCTTGGCGTAATTTCTCAAGCGCATCTTCACTCGGTGCACCTTCAACCTGAGCCCAGTAGGTTTTAAAGGTTTTCTTTTTCGGTTCGGTAATTTTTGACTGCAACTTACCGTCATTAGTCAGTAATAACAGACCTTCGCTATCTCGATCTAATCGTCCTGCAGCATATACGCCTGGCACGGGAATATAATCTTTTAAGGTTTGGCGGCCTTGCTCATCAGTAAACTGACAAAGTACATCAAATGGTTTGTTAAATAACACGATAACAGGATGGGTAACGCTTTTAGTGTTTGCTGTGATTTTACGTTTAAATGCTGTGTGCTGAGGCGAGTTTACTTGCTGATGTGCCTTAAAGCTTGGGCGTCCAGTGCGAGGGGTGTTTTTATTGTTACTGTTTTTTTTAGAAAATGGCTGCGTCACGCTGGAATACTTTTTATAAATAAGGGCTATTTTCCTATTGTACTGTGCATTGGCCATTAGTGGAATTTGAAAATTGCGTGGAATGTTTTATGATGTCGGCAATTAAAAAGTGTGATCCGCAACTGTTTTTTTTGATTTGCGTGAGGTGTCGCGAATAAATCCGCTAGCTTATGACACACAAGATCGCATAAATTAACACTAACAATACAAAGCGATAGGGTAAGCCTGTAACTGCTTTTTAATCGTAGAGCTAAACAATAATTATTATAAAAATCTTAAAATTAAATCAATGTAGGACACAAAATGAACGATAAAACATCAACGATCATCTATACCGAAACGGACGAAGCCCCAGCGTTAGCAACTTTATCTTTATTGCCTCTTATCCAAAAGTTCACTCAAACAGCAGGCGTTGACGTAGAAACTCGTGATATTTCGCTATCAGGCCGTGTGATTGCAAGCTTCCCTGAAAAGTTGTCGGCAGAGCAGCGCATTAGCGATGCATTAGCGGAGTTAGGCGAGTTAGCAAAAAAACCAGAAGCTAACATAATCAAATTGCCTAACATTAGTGCGTCAGTTCCACAGCTTAAAGCTTGTATTTTAGAGTTACAAAATAAAGGCTATGACATACCAAACTATCCAGATGAGCCACAAAATGAAGCTGAAAAAGAGATCCAATCTCGTTACGACAAGATAAAAGGTAGCGCCGTAAACCCTGTGCTGCGTGAAGGTAACTCAGATCGTCGTGCGCCAGGTTCAGTGAAGAAGTTTGCTCAGAAAAACCCACACTCAATGGGTAAATGGTTAGCTGATTCTAAGTCGCACGTTGCGCATATGAATGAAGGTGATTTTTACGGTAGCGAAAAGTCTGTCACCGTTACTGATGCCGGTAGCGTTGCGATTGTTTTCAAAAAAGCTGATGGCTCTGAGCAAGTGCTACGTGGTGATATTACCCTGCAAGCCGGTGAGGTCATTGACTCTGCCGTGATGAGTAAAAAAGCATTACTTGAGTTTTACGAGCGTGAAACCAATCTGGCCAAAGAGCAGGATGTTTTATTGTCCTTGCACTTGAAAGCCACCATGATGAAAGTGTCTGATCCGATTCTTTTTGGTCATGCTGTAAAAGTTTACTATAAAGATGTTTTTGCTAAGCACGGTGAACTGTTTGAACAGCTAGGTGTTGATGTTAACAATGGCTTGGGTGATGTTTACGCTAAAATAGCAGCATTGCCAAGCGATCAAAAAGAGGCTGTCGAAGCCGATTTAGCGGCGGTTTATAATGAACGCGCAGAGCTTGCTATGGTTGATTCAGATAAAGGCATTACGAATCTACATGTACCAAGTGACGTGATTATTGATGCATCAATGCCTGCTGCTATTCGTACTTCTGGGCAAATGTGGGGCCCTGATGGCCAGCTAAAAGACATGAAGGCGATGATCCCTGATCGTTGCTATGCAGGTGTTTATCAAGAAACTATCGATTTTTGTATCAACAATGGTGCATTCGACCCAAGCACCATGGGCAGCGTACCAAACGTTGGTTTGATGGCACAAAAAGCGGAAGAGTATGGTAGCCACGATAAAACATTTGAAGTTGATGCGGCTGGAACCATTAATATTGTTGACCAAAATGGCAATGTATTGATGTCACACTCGGTTGAAGCGGGTGATATCTTCAGAATGTGTCAGGTTAAAGATGCACCAATCCGCGATTGGGTCAAACTTGCGGTTAACCGTGCACGCTTATCAGGTACACCGGCAATATTTTGGTTAGACGCTGAGCGTGCACATGACGCTGAAATCATTAAAAAGGTCGAGATCTATTTAAAGGATCACGATACAAATGGTCTTGAGTTACATGTGATGTCGCCAGTTGCTGCGACTCGCTTCACGCTCGATCGTGTTAAAGCAGGTAAAGATACCATTTCAGTAACCGGTAACGTTTTACGTGATTATCTAACTGATCTGTTCCCAATTCTTGAGCTTGGCACCAGTGCTAAAATGTTGTCAATTGTGCCGCTAATGAATGGCGGAGGTTTATTCGAGACCGGCGCAGGTGGTAGTGCACCAAAGCATGTTCAGCAGGTAGAAAAAGAAGGTCACTTACGTTGGGATTCACTCGGTGAGTTCTTGGCGCTAGGCGCATCGTTAGAGCACCTGAGCCAAACCACCAACAATGCTAAAGCACAAGTACTTGCTGATACCCTTGACTTGGCCATTGGCCAATTTCTTGATAGCAACAAGTCGCCTTCACGTCGCGTTGGTGAGCTAGATAACCGTGGTAGCCACTTCTATCTTGCGATGTACTGGGCACAAGCATTGGTCGCGCAAACTAAAGATACACAGCTTCAAGCTGAGTTTGGTGCATTAGCTGAGTCATTAACGAACAATGAGCAGAAAATCATTGCAGAGCTCAATGGTGTTCAAGGCCCATCGGTTGATTTAGGTGGTTATTACCGCTTAGACGCGGCTAAAGCTGCAGCTACAATGCGCCCAAGTGCAACGCTAAATAGCATTGTTGGCTAATACGATTTGTAAGTATTAATCTTCAAACAATAAGGCCAACATCGTTGTTGGCCTTTTTATTTGCTTAAATTTAGGTAATAAAAAAGCAGAGTAGCTTACTACTCTGCTTTTTTGTTTTTATCGCAACTTATACCAAGCTAAATAAGTATCCGAATACTTGCTTATCTAGATGCTTACCTAGATAGGTACTAGTTTGTTGGCGATATTGCTGACGCGTGCATACCTTTTGGACCTGCTTCTACTTCAAAACAGACGGGTTGGCCTGCTTTTAGAGTTCGATAGCCTTCCATTTCAATGGTAGAATAGTGCGCAAAAACATCTTCACCGCCAGCATCAGGGCATATAAACCCGAATCCTTTGGCGTTGTTGAACCATTTAACAGTTCCGCTTGCCATACTTCCACTTCCTTCTGTTGTCCACTTCCCAGTAAGATAGTAAAACTTATCAGCGGGGAAACTCCTCGCTTAAACAACAGAATGAAAGCTGAATAAGTAGTTGTCAAGGTAAAATTAACATAAAGGCAACATTTTTTAACAAGTCGTACCTGAGTATAATTTGATAGAATTTGTTCAACAAACAGACTGAGTTACATAATCAATTGGTACAAGCCAAGACTAGAGGCTAATATTGGGATATGAGTAGAACAGAAAACATTGAGCGCGTAGAAGAAAGTGTTGAGTCTGAACTGAAGCAGCCTTCTATGTATAAAGTCATATTAAACAATGATGATTATACTCCGATGGACTTTGTCATTGAGATTTTACAGTTATTTTTTAAGAAAGATGAGCTGCAAGCGACGGAAATCATGTTGGCAATCCATCATAAAGGCAAAGGTATTTGCGGTATTTACCCTTTTGGGATAGCAGAAACTAAGGTTGCGCAAGTAAATCAATTTGCAAGACAAAACCAACATCCGTTACTGTGTTCTTTAGAGGAAGCCTAATTGGCTTCACTCTGTTGTTAATTTTTGGGGGTGCTTATGTTAAATAAAGATCTTGAAGTCACCTTAAACCTGGCTTTTCAACAAGCCAGAGATGCGCGTCATGAGTACATGACAGTAGAGCATCTATTGTTGGCATTAATCGATAACCCTGCCGCACAAGAGGCGCTAGTTGCTTGCGGAGCAAATATAGAAAAACTCAGGGATGAAGTTTCCAGTTTCATTCAACAAACCACGCCAATTATTTCCGATCCCGAAGATGAAAAAGAAACTCAGCCTACGCTTGGTTTTCAACGCGTGTTGCAAAGAGCGGTATTTCATGTGCAGTCATCTGGGCGTAATGAGGTCACGGGGGCCAACGTTTTAGTTGCCATTTTTAGTGAGCAAGAGTCGCAAGCGGTTTATTTACTCCGTACAGGCGATGTGACGCGTTTAGATGTCGTTAATTTTATTTCTCATGGCTTTTCAAAAAATGATATCGATGCAGATTCAGAGCCTAATGGAGTTGAAGAACCGGCAGAAGCGGAAGAAGACCGCAGTATTTTGTCGCAGTTTACTGCCAATCTGAATGAGCTCGCTAAAAACGGCAGTATTGACCCACTGATTGGCCGTACAGAAGAGATTGAGCGTTCGATTCAAATTCTTTGCCGTCGCCGAAAGAATAATCCATTGCTTGTCGGTGAAGCCGGTGTCGGTAAAACGGCAATCGCTGAAGGCCTCGCCTATCGTATCGTCAAGCAAGAAGTACCTGAAGTGATGAGCCAAGCCACTGTCTATTCGCTGGACTTAGGTGCGCTGCTTGCGGGTACAAAATACCGCGGTGACTTTGAGAAACGCTTTAAAGGTTTGCTAAAAGAGCTGGCTAATGACGAACATGCGATATTGTTTATCGATGAGATCCATACCATCATTGGTGCTGGCTCAGCTTCTGGTGGCGTCATGGATGCCTCTAATTTGCTAAAGCCGTTGTTATCTGGCGGCAAGTTACGTTGCATGGGCTCGACGACATTCCAAGAATATCAAAGCATTTTTGAGAAAGATCGCGCCTTAGCACGACGTTTCCAAAAAGTGGATATTAACGAGCCTTCAGTGGCTGAGACCACTAAGATCTTACAAGGTCTTAAGTCAAAGTATGAAGAACACCATAATGTGCGTTATACCATGGCGGCGTTGAGTGTGGCGGCAAAACTGTCAGATAAACATATCAATGACAGGCATCTACCCGATAAGGCCATTGACGTGATTGACGAAGCGGGCGCGCGTATGGCGATGCAGCCAGCAAACAAACGTAAGAAGACGATTGGCCAGGCTGAGATTGAGTCTATCATTGCTAAAATGGCACGTATCCCTGAGAAGTCGGTATCGAGCTCTGACAAGGACTTACTTAAAAACCTTGAGCGTAACCTTAAGATGGTGGTGTTTGGTCAAGACCCTGCTATTGAGGGGCTTAGTTCAGCGATTCGCTTGTCTAGAAGTGGACTCAGTGGTGAAAACAAGCCAGTAGGTAGTTTCCTATTTGCAGGTCCAACGGGTGTGGGTAAAACGGAGGTGACAAGTCAGTTGGCTAAATGCCTAAGCCTTAACTTAGTGCGTTTCGATATGTCTGAGTACATGGAAAGTCATACGGTTTCGCGTCTAATTGGTGCGCCACCCGGTTATGTTGGTTATGAGCAAGGTGGTTTATTAACGGATGCAGTGATTAAAAATCCACACTGCGTAGTGCTTCTCGATGAAATTGAAAAAGCTCATCCTGATGTGTACAACTTGCTACTGCAGGTCAT
This sequence comes from Shewanella sp. 125m-7, assembly GCF_052977045.1. Taxonomy (NCBI): domain Bacteria; kingdom Pseudomonadati; phylum Pseudomonadota; class Gammaproteobacteria; order Alteromonadales; family Shewanellaceae; genus Shewanella; species Shewanella sp. 125m-7. Next base: position 154,890 of record NZ_JBRILQ010000004.1, on the reverse strand, counting down.
GGATCACGGCACGCTGACCGACAATAATGGTCGCAAAGCTGACTTTAGGCACGTGACCTTAGTGATGACCACCAATGCCGGCGTGCAAGAAACCATTCGTAAATCGATTGGCTTTAAGCAGCAAGATCATACTCAAGACGCGTTATCGGAAATCAATAAGGTGTTTTCCCCTGAGTTCCGTAACCGCTTAGATTCGATTATTTGGTTTAATCACCTAGATATGACGGTGATTGCGAAAGTGGTTGATAAGTTCTTAGTTGAACTGCAGGCGCAGCTTGATGACAAGTCCGTGACGTTAGAGGTTAGCGATGAAGCGAGAACCTTACTGGCTGAGAAAGGCTATGACAAGTCTATGGGCGCACGTCCAATGGCTCGTGTCGTCACAGAGCTAATCAAACGACCGCTAGCCGATGAGATTTTGTTTGGTGAACTTGAGAAGGGCGGTGTGGCTCGTGTGGATGCCAAAGGTGATGAGATTGTTATTACCACGGAATCGCTAGAGAAAGTGACACATTAATCTGCTCTGAGCCAACGCATTGAAAAATGCGTTGTACAAATGAGCCTGTAACGATTGAGATTAATCGTTAACTGGCTCAATATTCTCTATATGAAAATATATAGTTCAGATTAAATTACAGATAACAAAAAGCCGGCGCGAGCCGGCTTTTTTATAATTTACGTTACATAGGCTAATAACTTAGCGTGCACGGAAGACGATGCGTCCTTTGCTCAAATCGTAAGGTGTTAACTGAACCGTTACCTTGTCACCCGTAAGAATACGGATGTAGTTTTTACGCATTTTTCCTGAAATGTGTGCCGTTACGACATGACCATTTTCAAGTTCTACACGAAACATTGTATTTGGCAAGGTTTCAAGGATTGTGCCTTGCATTTCAATGTTGTCTTCTTTCGCCATGAATCAGTTATCCTGTTAGCCTTCAAATAATAAAACGGGCACATCATGCCGCAAATTACCCCAACTGTAAAGCAAAGCTTGAGTATATACGCTATCTGTAGCTTCGTTATGGTTTAATTCACTGGTTTTTGATTGTGATCTCGGTGACCCATCCTGAATGAGTCAAGATCTGGTGTGGTCTGTAATCGCGTTTGTAGTTCATTTTTCTCGATTCATCAATTTGATAGCCTAGATATAAAAACTGCTTTTTCATCATTTTTGCAATTTCAGTCTGCAGCAAAATAAGCAGGCTTCCTAATGAACGTTTATGATGTTCGGGAGCAAAGTAGCTATATATGGCAGACAAACTGTGTGGCAGTACGTCGGTCACGGCTACGCCGATTAATTCATCGCCTTGCCTTAGCTCGATAAATAACGGTTGCATCCAAGTCGCAGTGGCAAAACTATCGTATTGCTCAGGGGTCGCTGGAAACATTGGACCGTCGTGATGGCGAGTATTAACGTAGCGTTCGTACAATTGATACTGCTGCTCAGTTTTATGGTTAACTATCTTCCAGCTTAAATCTTGGTTATTTTTTAATGTTCTCTTTTGTCTTTTAGAGGTTGTAAACTCATCAATTGGCAATCTAATGGGTAAGCATGCACTGCATTGTGGACATTGAGGTTTATAGACCATACTGCCGCTGCGACGAAAGCCTAGGGCTAGCAATTGCTCAAATAAGCCAATGTCAATTGCATCTTCTTGCAAAACCATCAATTGCTCTTGTTGATCGTCTAGATAACTACAAGCAAAGGTTTTTGTTCTGCCGACATTGACTGCTCGAGTTTTAGAATTCAATGGATACCTCGGATTTGCACCAGCTATCAATACTCACTGTACCATCTCTTAGATGGGTAAGTAGTCTGAGAAAATCATCACGCTTAATTGATTTAGCGCCAAGGCTGTCTAAATGTGGGTTGACTACTTGGGCGTCAATTAGCTTAAAACCACAGCGCTGCAAATGCTGTTGTAATACGATCATAGCAGCTTTAGAGGCATTCGTTGTGCGATGAAACATTGATTCGCCGCAAAATACTTGGCCAATCGCGAGGCCATATAGACCCCCGATGAGTTTTTTCTCGTGCCAAACTTCAATAGAGTGGGCGTGTTCTTGGTGATGGAGCGCGAGATAGGCTTGCTGGATCTCAGGTGAAATCCAAGTGCCATCTTGTCCTGCTCTGGGCTCTGCACAGCCCTCTGTAACGGCCTTGAAATCGTGATTAATGGTGAAAGTCCAATCTTGCTTCTTAAGAAACTTAACTAAGCTCCGGCTAATCTTCATGTGACCAGGCACAAATACCGCGCGAGGATCGGGAGACCACCAAAGAATCGGATCATCCAAGTTAAACCAAGGGAAAATCCCGTTATAGTAAGCGTTTAATAAACGTTCAGGGTGCAAGTCACCCCCAACCGCTAATAAGCCATTAGGATCGCTTAATGCTTGCTCGGGCGGTGGAAAACCTTGTTGTTCATGATTTAAATAGGACAGTGAGTTCACAATTGAGTAAGATTAATAAATATACTTATCCTTAAAGTTAGCGGAAAAAGTCTTATGTTGAAACCTAATCTTATTCTTTTCACGGTTATCTGTTTATTTTTTGGCATGCAAACAGCGAATGCTGCACCTTATGATCGCAATCAGGCAATTCCAGTCGAAAAAGTCGAATTCGGTCAGGTCGCTTCTGTACGCAATATAACCCAAAAACAGCTGGTTGAGGACAAAAATACCGGTTGGAAGACATTTGGCGGTGCACTGATTGGTGGAGTGATAGGTCACCAGTTTGGTGGCGGGTCGGGTCAAGATGTAGCCACGGTTCTGGGCGCATTATTGGGCGCTAGGGTCGGTAATCGTTACGGAGACAACTCTTACTACGAAGAGCTTCGATTGGTAGAGATGATGATTACTTTAGACACGGGTGAGCAGGTCATGGTGATCCAAGACTTAGATCCAGGAATGATATTCAATGTAAACGATGATGTCAGAGTGGTTTATTTACAAGGCTATGTTCGGGTCGATCAGCAGATGTAGATTGACCTGTTTAAGATTATGCCGGTGTAGATAGACAGTATCGATATGAATAGACAAGCGGCATTTATGCGGCTCGTTTGTTTGGGGTTGGCTAAGCGACATATTGAGTTTAAACAGCTCAGTGAATAAAAACCTTCGTTTAAAAGTTCTGCTTTAACGTCCTAGTTAATAAACACTCAGCTTCAAAATGGCGATGGCGTAAATTAAGGCGCCAGCTTGATTTAGTTGGCTGTTTATCATTTTTTCAAAAATCTATGCACACTTTCCCCTATAGCCATCGGCAAGGTGCGTATGCGGTACATGATGAAAGTGCTAACAATAACCTAGCGAGCAATGCATAACTAGTTGCTCAATCACCACTATGACTTCAAATTTGGCCGTCCTAAAGTGTACTTCATACTCGGCTGCCAGTTGACAAGGAAAGTCTATAGGAGTGTTAGTATATTCTCAGATGTGGTTTGCCCTTTTGGACTAGACTTTATGTGAACCTAAAGGAGGTATTTATGCCTAAATATATCATAGAAAGAGAGGTCGAAGGTGCTGGCGACCTTACTGCCGAGGAGCTACAGGGCATCTCTCAAAAATCGTGTGGTGTACTAGAGGCTCTCGGACCCAAAATTCAGTGGTTAGAGACCTTTGTTACTCCCAACAAGATTTATTGTGTTTTTATTGCTGATGATGAAAAACTTATTCGAAAACATGCTGAAATGGGCGAGTTTCCGGTAAGCCAAGTTAATGAAGTTAAATCAATTATTGATCCTACATCGGCAGAAGTCGCTTAAATTATATTATCGAGCGTATCAGGCTTCGCTGTATAGCGAAGCATTTAAGAGGGATTCAAAACGCGCGCTATTTGTGGCTTGAATCCACTTTTGTATTTACGGTGGAAAATTTTATTTTGGGTAAGTGCGTTCCCGCTATTTTAAATCGAAAAAGTAACAGTTAGCTATTGCTTGATGATATAGGACACTATTCTTTTTTAGCTCAGTAAATGTTCGCTTCCCTATCGAAGATAACATCTTGATGGCAACATACAAGCCCACTTCGTTGTTGCACTAGCTTAAAAGGGAGTTACCATTCCTACGCTAATACGCCTAGAATTGAACTCGCGCAAGGCCTCTGAAATGAGCATATTCAAGTCGTTTGGGTATATATTGCTTTTCGTCCAAGTGGAGAGGAAAACCTTTATATCAAGCCAGATAGCGATACGGCGCAACGGAAGTACCATTATAGAAAGTTAGTCACTGGTGAGGCGCCATTATGTTTCTCTAATGGCTTTAGCGAGCAAGACCAAAATCGTTGGCCGCTGACCGATCTGTTGATTGATAGCTCAGGGTTATTGATAAACGCAGAGCTTAAAAACAAATTGAGTAACTTGGATATTATTGGCATGCAGATTTATCCTGCTGCATATATCGATGATTGCAATAATCGACATAATATTTTTTGGTATTTGGGTTTTTATCAAGACTTAGATTGCCTCGACCGAGCTAAATCAAACATCGAAGCATTTGATTTAGCAAGCGGCGAGGATGACGATGACCTTCTATAGGTTAAGCAATACTCCCTGAGCGAGACAGTATTAGATAACATAGAACAAGAGAACCGCTTGATATTTAAGCTTGCAGATAGTGCTAAGAGTTATCTGTTTTTTCATAAAAGCATTGTCGACTTTATCTCAACAAGAAATTTTAGCGGTGTAACCTTCATCAAAGGTGTTGATTTTTATGAGGGAACGCAACACTAATTCACTGCTAGTTACTTACTCCTATCACTCATTCATCTGGCCAAATACGAAGCTGTCGCCACTTTCAAGCCAAGTTGGGTATTTTTGCATGATGGCTTTGAAATCATCACTTTCGATATGCTGTTTTAGCCACAGCTGAACATTGAGATAGCCGCTATTATCGAACCAGACTTTATCTACTGAGGCGAATTGGCGAATAAACGGGAAGATTGCGTAGTCAGCAATCGACGATTTATCGCTTAACAGCTGAGTGTGTTTTGTGAGTAAGTCTTCAAGCTGTGCAATAAAGTATTCGCCTTGCTGTCGATAATACAGCTCACTGTGTTCAGGAAATCTATCAGCATATTTGTATTTGTCTAGCCAAGGTTTAAAACTGTGGTCATTGCTATGGATAAGCGCTTGGGCACTTTCTTCTAATTGTGGCATGTCTTTACATAATAGGTCTTGAGGATCACTGATGGTTAATGCCCAGTACATGATCTCAATGCTTTCCTCTATCACAGTGCCGTCGTGCAAGATAAGCACTGGAACCGTACCTTTTGGTGAGGCGGCTAACATCGACTCAGGTTTATGCTTTAACACAATCTCTCTAAGGTTAACGGTTTGTCTGGATAGTAAAATACCTAGTCTGGCGCGCATTGCGTAGGGGCAACGTCTGAAGGAATAAAGGGTGGTTTGAGACATATAATAATCGTTTATTAGAGGTGTTATGCCACTATTTTTAACTGCTAGCATGCAAATCACAACTATTAACACCAAACTAGTGTCAACCTCACGCCAAAGTTAACGCCAAATTAATACTAAAGTTAGCGCCAGATTAATGCCAAAGTTAGCATAAGAGTAATACCAAAGTTAACGCCAGATTAACGCCAGATTAACGCCAAAGTTAACGCCAAAGTTAACGCCAGATTAATACTAAAGTTAGCATCAGATTAACGCCAAAGTTAATGCCAAAGTTAGCATCAGATTAACGCCAAAGTTAGCGCCAGATTAACGCCAAAGTTAACGCCAAATTAATACTAAAGTTAGCATCAGATTAACGCCAAAGTTAACGCCAGAGAGTAACCCTACTTTTTGTGCCTGTTTGTTTCAATGTGACTCATGTAGAATTTGCGGCTAAAATTGTGTTGCAGCTCACGTTCGGGCTGTGAGGGTAAAAGCACTGAAGATTAAGCTTCAGGTCGCCGTTAAAGGGATGGATATGTCAAAAGTCGTTGTTTGCGCTATGTATAAGTTTGTAAGTTTGCCAAAATTTAAGCAGCTGCAAAGCCAGCTACTACAGGTGATGGAAGAGTCAGAGATTAAAGGCACGTTACTGCTAGCGCAAGAAGGTATAAATGGTACGGTTGCAGGCTCACAAGCGGCGATTGATAATCTGCTTACTTGGTTAGCGACGCAGCCGGGTCTAGATAATATTGTTTATAAACTTTCGTTCGATGATGAGATGCCATTTTACCGCACTAAAGTAAAACTTAAGAAAGAGATTGTTACCATGGGAGTCGAAGGTATTGACCCTAATAAAGTGGTCGGCACCTATGTTAAGCCAAAAGATTGGAATCAATTGATCTCCGACCCTGATGTTTTGCTTGTTGATACCCGCAATGATTATGAAGTGCAAATCGGTACCTTTAAAAACGCAGTTGATCCTAAAACTGAAACTTTTAGAGAGTTTCCTGAGTACGTTAAACAAAACTTAGATCCAGTTAAGCATAAGAAAGTCGCTATGTTTTGCACTGGTGGCATTCGCTGTGAAAAATCCACCGCTTATCTAAAAGAGCTGGGTTTTGATGAGGTTTACCATCTTGAAGGTGGGGTCTTAAAATACCTAGAAGAAGTTAAGCAAGAAGAGAGTTTATGGCAAGGTGAGTGTTTTGTGTTTGATAACCGCGTCGCGGTTAACCATAGCTTAGAAAAAGGGCAATATGATCAATGTAATGCTTGCCGTATGCCTGTTACAGCTGAAGAAATGACATTAGAGAGTTTTGTTCAAGGCGTAAGCTGTCTTCACTGTATTGACAAAACCAGTGAAAAACAGCGTCAACGTTTTATTGAAAGAGAGCGCCAAGTACAGCTGTCTAAGCAGCGTGGTGAAGCGCATATTGGTAGCGATGTAAGTCAGGTGATTGAAACTCGTAGGGCTAAGAAAGAGCTGCTTAAAAAGTCGCAAAATGAAAAGAGCGCATAAGCTGTGCCATTAAGCTAAATAGACTTGAGTCTATAAGCAGCATCTATGTATTAACGGGCAGCCTTAGGCTGCCTTTTTTATTTCTTAACTTTCACTTTTTACTCTTGGCCGACTGTGCTATTTTGCACGGCTTTTTTACGCTTTATAGGATAAGGGAATGTTTGTAGGTTTTGACTACGGTAGTGCTAATTGCGCTATTGGTGTTATAGAAGGCGGTGACGTGCGCTTGGTGCCCTTATCTGGTGACTCTAAGTATTTGAGTTCAACACTTTATGCGATGGATAGAGAGCTGATTGCTGAAGCCGTGTTGAAGCAATTACCTCATGCAGAACAGGCTGAGTATACTCGTTTACGTTCGGCGCAATTAAACCGCGCCGCAGCAGCCCGTCGAGAGTTGGATCTGTTGCCTAACGAACAAGCGGTGTTTGTCGGTGAGCAAGCGATCGACGCTTATTTAGATATGCCTGATGAAGGCTTTTATGTGCGTTCGCCTAAATCATTTCTTGGCGCAACAGGTTTAAGAGAGAGCCAAATTGCGCTGTTTGAAGATATCGTCACCTTGATGATGATGCATATTAAAACTCAAGCGGAAAAGAATTTAGGTACGAAAGTCATTACTCATGCTGTGATTGGTCGTCCTGTTAATTTTCAGGGGATAGGTGGCGAGCAGAGTAATCAACAGGCTGAGGCGATTTTGTCATTAGCGGCAAAACGCGCAGGATTTATCGACGTTGATTTTCTGTTTGAACCCCTAGCTGCGGGGATGGATTATGAAGCGTCACTTGATGAGAACTTAACCGTGCTGGTGGTTGACGTTGGTGGCGGTACTACCGATTGCTCTATGGTGAAAATGGGACCCAATCATATTGATAGCCGTGATCGCAGCGCTGACTTTTTAGGCCATAGTGGCCAGCGCATCGGTGGCAATGACTTAGATATCGCGCTTTCCATGGCATCATTTATGCCGCATTTAGGCTTGGGTAGTTTGATGGTGAATAAGTTACCTGTGCCAAGTAAACCTTTTTGGAATGCTGTCGCGGTAAATGACATCAGTGCTCAGCGTGACTTTAGTGCCTTAGCTTCTAAAAAGCTTATCGAAGATTTGATCAAAGAAGCTCAAAATCCAGAGCTTATTCTGCGCTTGCTAAAAGTTCAGAAAGATCAGTTAGGCTATAAATTAGTGCGTAGCGCCGAGCAAAGCAAGATAGCGCTATCAAGTAAAGATAGTGTCGATACGCCACTTGAATATATTGCTAACGGATTACATGCTAGGGTGAGTGAAGCTGATTTTGAAACGGCGATTACGATGCCACTTTCAAAGGTCGAAGCCTTGATGCGTGAAGCGCTTGAGCAATCGGGGGTGATGCCTGACCGTATTTATGTTACTGGCGGCACTGCGAGAAGTCCTGCTATCTATAGAAGGATCGCGGGCTTATTCCCTGAGATCCCAATTGTGGTAGGGGATCACTTTGGTAGTGTGACTGCAGGACTGACTCGCTGGGCACAAAGAGTGTTTGCTTAATCGTTACCTTAGGTAATGTAATCTTCAATACTGAATCGTTACCTTAGGTAATGTAATCTTCAATACTGAATCGTTTTCTTAAGGAAATGGATATGACAGGGTTAACTAAAAAGCGTTTATCTGGCACAGGGCTAAACATCGCGCTAGCACTAGGTTTAAGCCTTGGCTTAAGTGGTTGCGGCGATGATGTTGGTAAAGTGAGTTTAGGCTTATTTACCACTAAAGATGTGATTATTGATGCTAGGCATGACCCGAAAATTCCGGGTGTGACCTGTCATATTAGCCGTATTGAGGCAGATTTGAGCCTTGCTGATCCATCAGACATGAGCATTTCTTGTCGCCAAACAGGGCCAATAACCGCAGCTGAAATTGCCAATATTGATAAGAGTAAAAACGGTGACGTGGTATTTAAAGAGTCGTTAAGTATCTTATTTAAATCACTTAAAGTACGCCGTATTTACGATGCTAAAAATCAAACGCTACTCTATTTGTCTTATTCAACTAAAGAGACTAATGGTAGCCACAAACATGCGCTATCTACTGTGCCGCTTTATGGCACAGAGGCGTGGCTTCCTGATGGTGCAGTGGTAGAACGCTAAGGTCTGGTTTGAATGCTAGTTTGAGCTCTGGTTTGATGTAAGGTCATGGCTAGTGACTGCTGAGTTAATAAAAAAAGACGAATTATATTCGTCTTTTTTGCTTTTTGTTTTTTACTTTATAATTTTAGTTTTCTGCGCTATTTATTGCTAGCTATTAACCATTAACAGCTAACGTCGCTGTACCCGCTACAGAGTCGTATAGGATCTTGATATCGGCTTGCTTGCGGCCTTTAGTGTCACCTAAAGTTCGCAGCACATAAGTACATTGTGTTTGCCCGTCGGGGTTCGTATCTGCTTGATGACGGTAGGCTTGAAAGTCACTGTCATTGTTAACACTTGAAAGAGAAACACTGGCTGGATCTTGCAGCAATGTATTCCATAAATCGACGCAACCTTGCTCGCCTTTACCGATATTTTTCGGTTGCCCCATAGGATTGCCTTTATCTATCCCGAGTGGGTAGCCGTAACTATTCATATCAAGCTTTCCACCTGCAAACTCTGGTAGGTCGTTCATTGCAGCAACGCCACCGATAAGTTGCCATTTGGTATGGGCGAAGGTGAGAGATTGTTCAAATGCAGCTGCGATGCCTTTAACCCGTGCTATTTCAGCATCGCGTTTCAGGTCGACATATTTGGCCCCAGCAATGACAGCTAAAATACCAAGCGCAATGATCACTATGACCAGTTCGATTAGGGTGAAGCCTTTGGAGGCTGTGACGCGTTGCATTGCAAATATTCTCTAGAGTATAAAAGGGCGTTTCCAATAATAGAGTATTTAGACTAATAGCTGAAACAAAAGATTTTTAGCGGAACAAATAGAGGCAAGCCGACAATAAAGTCGACTTGTTTGGCTATAGCTTATAAATGCTATGGGTTAACGGGTTAATACTTGATTGTAACGCTCAAATGCCGCGTCGAGATCGGCAATTAAGTCATCCACATTTTCAAGACCAATATGTAGACGGATTAATGGCTTACTGCTATCCCATTGCGTGGCTGTACGTAGCTTATCTATCCCGAAAACGCCTAAAATTAAACTTTCAAAGCCGCCCCAAGAGAAGCCCATCTTAAAGTGCTGCATATCTTCAACAAATGCGGTGACAGATCTAACATCACCTTGTTTTAATACAAACGAAAACAGTCCGTTTGAGGCGCTAAAGTCGCGTTTAAAATACTCATGGCCCGGACATGACTCAAAGGCCGGGTGACGCAGGTGATCCACTTCAGGGCGGGTTGCAAGCCAGTTAGCCACTTTTAATGCATTTTGTTCATGCTGGGCTAAGCGAATACCTAAGGTTCTTAGGCCTCGGCTAGCAAGGTATACATCATCTGGTGAGGTACATTGGCCCAGAAGGTAACTATTTTCTCGCAGCTGTTCCCAGTGTTTTTCATTGGCGGTAGCGGTGCCCATCATCACATCAGAATGGCCGACGATATACTTTGTTGCCGCTTGAATCGAAATATCGACTCCCATCTCAAAAGGGCGCGAGTTTATTGGCGATGCCCAGGTATTATCGAGCATTACTACGATATCGTGCTGGTGGGCGATACGGCTCAGAGTAGGAACATCTTGTATTTCCATGGTAATTGAACCGGGAGACTCTAAGAACAGCACCTTAGTATTAGGCTGAATTAAGGCTTCTATGCCATCACCAATCATAGGGTCGTAATAAGTGGTTTCGATGCCGTAACCGGCAAGCAGCTTATTACACAGATCACGGGTGGGCTCATAGGCGCTATCGACCATAAGCAGGTGATCGCCCGCTTTTAAAAATGACAGTAGGCTATTACTGATGGCAGCGCTGCCTGATGGGTAAAGCGCTGTGCCGACACCGCCCTCAAGCTCAGCAATCGCAGCTTGAAACGCAAAATGTGTAGGGCCACCACGGCGACCATAAAACATTGCACCATTAGCCTTATTTTTTGCGGCAAAACGCATATCTTCCATCGTATCGAATACCATAGTCGAGGCTCGGTAAACAGGCGGATTAATAACCCCTTGTGTCCATTTCTTATCTCGGCCTAGACTGATTATCTGCGTTTCTTTTTTCATTGGGCGAATTCCATCAGTTTACATATTGATATTGTTTTAGCCATCTTAACATCTAAACGGCTAAAATAAAGTGGCAATATTTTCAGGTTCATTTTAAATAGTTGCTTTGCATATCGGCAACCTAACGGTTATTTGCACGCCGTTGACATCACCGGCTTTATCAACTGTGTTGTTACCATTAATCTTACCATTATGAAATTGGCTAATAAGCCTTGCGATATAAAGGCCTAATCCAAGATGTGGCTTATCTTGGGCTTTTTGTGTACGTACCGACACCATGGACTCAAAAATCTGCTCAGCCATGTTTTCGGGTAGTGCAGGACCTAGATTGCTCACACTCAGTTCGGCGACTTTATTCTTTAATTTAAGTGCCACATTTATTGAACTGTCAGGATGGCTAAACTCCAAGGCGTTAGCGATAAGTTTATCCATAAGCTGAGCAATATATTCAGGAACGCCCAATACCAGAATAGGATCTTGGGTGATATTTAGCTCAAATATCTGATTAGGGTAGGTCATTTGATAACCTTGCATACAGCCGGTAATCACTTTTTCTAGCGGGAAAACACTCGTCTCAGCGTGAGAAAGGCTTTCTTCTAATCGGGTGGCTTCACTCATGTTATTTAAGATCATACTGAGTCTGTTTACCCCTTCTTGTGCCCGGTCAACATATTTGCGTGTGTCAGGATTTAACTCTTGTAGGCCAAGGTGTTCGAGCGATGAACGTACCACGGCGACAGGGGTACGCAGTTCGTGAGATAAACGCGATGACATATTCTCTAAATAATGAGTATATTGGCTTAAGCGGCTGACAATACTCGCAAAGCTGCGAGAGAGGTCGCCAATCTCATCGCGAACTTTAGAGCCCTGAATCTCATTTTTTATTCGCCCCTGGCTGTCGATCGCTTGCTCAGCTTCATCGCGCAGTTTTCGAATACGGCTTGAGATGTTTGAAGCAAAGAAAAATAGCGCTAAGGTGCCCATACTCATGATGGTTAAAATCACATTAAACAGCTTCTCTAAGGCTTTGTTGCGCAGGGTTCGAATACCATGGGTGGTTTCTTCAGCAATCACCACGCCCATGACTTTATCATCGATCCAAATAGGGCTTGCAGCGGCGAGTACAACGGCTTTGCTATCGGGGGTTAGCCTCCAGGTAGAGCCTTGTTCCCCTTTGAGGGCTTTGGAGATGTGGCTACCTTGCAAAACCGTGGAATCTTGTAATGAATCGATAAAATCTTTGGCTGGTGTGGTCAGGACTTTGTAGTACAGTGGATGCAGGTACTTATGTTTGAATTTTTCCCAACCCGAGTTGTCATCGTTATCAATATTAGTCCGTGACCACACGCTATTATCAGAGCGAATATCGCCCGATTTTGCTAAAACGCGACCATGTTTATCGACCACCCAGATCCGCGAACTATTATGGCTCATGCCTTTAATAATACTTTCGATTTCAGGTGAGGGGACAAGTACGGTCCCCAACTTGCTTACATCATCAATTGCAGAGGTGCCAACGATGGCATCTAATACGCGGCTATTTTTATCGTTTACGTCATAAACGGCAAAGCCCAGTTTACTGCCAACCATATTAAGCGGGATCCTAAGCTCGACATTGTAACCTTGCTTACTCTTGGTCCACTTTCCTTGAATTTTAACTTCAGGCGTTACAGGGGTAGACAGGTTGGGATCTTCTGGCAGTTCGAAGGCACTTATCCAACCATCTTGTGTGGTGGCGACAATATAGCGTCGAAATTTGCCATCCGGTGCGAGTGTCGCGATGGCGATATGATCGTTATTGTCTATGCTAAGGCTATTTTTTCCACGGTAGATCACGTGTGGATCGCGAACTTCGAAAAAGGCGTACAGGTAGCCGGCATATTTACCCACCATATGGGTAAAGCTGAGGTTTAACGGCTGGCCTTCGTCACGCTTATAAACCTGATAATCAGCCGCGTAATTAAGTGCACGATGGCGATAGCTACTCCAATCTGACAATTTACCGTCTAGTTGAATAGGCCCTGAAAGTGGGTAAGCGTATAGATCACGGCCCTTTTCAACCTGGGTTAAAAAGCTTGCTTGGCTATCAAATAGCTTAGGTCTTTCGTGCAGTGCAGTTGCCAGTGCCTGAGTAGTGCCTTCTAAGGTTTTTTCTTGGCCATGACGTAGGTATTTTTCCATCTCCCATACGTATTGGTACCCAAGCCACGGCAGGCAGAGTAAGAATAAAGACAATACTGCGACTTTACTACGCAGCCCTATTGGCAAATTAAACATGGCGTAAAAACTACCTAAATGATGGCCATCAACAATGACCAGACTATGACCTAAATGATCAGGCAATGACCCCAAACTACCTGACTATGAGCAAAAATGACTCGACTGATGAACTAATTTATCAGCGGACGAAATTCCACAAGCGACGGTCGCTGTGCATCAATGCTAATGCTCAAGGTTAATTGTGCGAATCCCAGCGATAACCCATGCCATACACGGTATCGATACAATCAAAGTTAGGGTCCTGGGCAATAAACTTTTTTCTAATCCGTTTTACATGGGAAGTGATGGTTGAGTCGTCGACAAAGATTTTTGCTTCTTGCATCAATTCTTGACGTTGACGCACGTGGCCGGGACGTTTAGCTAGCGCATGCACCATCCAAAACTCAGTGACGGTCAGTTCAATCTGAATGGCGTTCCAAAATACTTGCATGCGGTTAACATCAATTGTAAGCAAATCATGCTCAACGATATGGCTCTCATCGCTGCTGGTATTTTTAAGATCTGAGCGTCTAAACAGCGCGGCGAGCCGGGCAGTAAGATGCGGAAAGCTGACATCTTTACTTAAATAGTCATCGGCACCAAGACGTAGGCCGCATACGGTATCGAAATCACTGTCGCGTGCGGTTAAGAAAATAATCGGCAGGGTACTCGACATCGCTCTTAAGGATTGACACAGAGTGAAGCCGCCATCGATTTCATTTTCAAGACCAATATCAATAATCGCCAGATCCGGCAAACGGGTATTAAAAGCCTGCATGGCTTGAGGTCGATTTGCATAGGCTTGTACGCAATAACCTTGTTGCTGCAAAACCTCTTTATAGTTTTCTCTAATTGCAGCTTCATCTTCTACTATGGCTATTCGTTTCATAACGTCTTAATGAGGGCCTTAACTGTCTAATGGATTGTGACTATACAGGAAAATATCTTGGTTTAAAGACGTGAACCGTGATTGCCATTTTGTTGCCACAATTGAACCTCAAAACGCCACTTTTACTCCCCTTAAAAGCCATTTCGGTAGGTTTTAATAGCCCTATCGAATAAAGCGCAGTTAACAACTTTAAAACGGCAAGATTCATTAGCCAATTTGAATTTAGTTTAAAAATTACTATCCCAAGGGGAATAACATGAAAAAACAACTTATCTCAACACTCGTTATTAGCGCGTTAGTATTTTCAACTCAAGCATCTGCAGAGCAAGTGACTGAAACAGAACGCAGCAATAACGAAGAACTTATCGGTCTAACCTCTGGCATTGTGCTTGGGGCTGTGGTCGGCGGCCCTGTCGGCGCAATAATTGGTGCCTTTACGGGTACGCTAGTGGGTAAGTCGGTGAGTGATGATGATGCACTTAACATTCAACAAGCGATGCTCGATGAAAAAGAGCTTGAGCTTATTGCACTGGATCAGCAAAACCAGTCGCTGATTGAGCTATCAGATCAGTACGAGCAAGCGCAGCAGCAATTAACGAGTTTAAAGATGGCGCAAGAGCAGAAGCTAACAGAGCTTGCATTAGGGCTGAACGTGCAGTTTAAAACCGGTTCCTCAACAATCGAGCCGCATTTTCAAAGCCAGCTAAATGATATTGCATATGCGATGTCGTTATCACCAGAATTAACGTTAGATTTAACCGGTTACGCCGACCGTCGTGGTGATGGTGATTATAACCAAGCCTTGTCAGAACAACGTGTCGCAGAAGTCAAAAACTATCTTATAGAGCAAGGCGTTACCGAGCTGCGTTTGCATAACCAAGCCTATGGTGACTCTTCTCCTTTGGTGGCAGAACAAAGCTTTGAGAATGACTTTTTTGACCGTCGTGTGACATTGAAGTTGCAAAATCAAGACAGCGCTTTAGCGGCTAATTAACCCCAGTCATGTAACCGTAAATTTAACTGCCAATTTAACCGAGAGTGACCTGTTTAGTTGAATGTTCTAGACAGGTTTTCGGTGCCACAGAGTCTGCTTCATCGCATCTTTGGGTAAACAGTCAAAAGGAGTAACAGATGACTGCGTATATATTAAAGCGTGGATTAGCGAATGTTTTAGAGCTTATCGCTAAGCAGAGTCATCGCCAAGGAGGCTCTATTGTTGAGGCGCTTATGGCAAAGAGAATCGCAATTGGGGCATCGATAGGATCGCTGCAGGCTGTATTACTGCAGGGCTTATTATTACTTAGTGTATTCGTGCCGCAAAGTGCGATGGCATTAGCGTCAACGGAACCTGTTTCTTTAGATAGCATTACGCAAGGCAGTTTGATATTTGAAAGCGCACAAGGGCAGCTCGCGATTGCGCTACCAATGAAAACGGACGTCAGTATGCATATATCAGGCTGGGTGAACCGAGTTTCTGTACGCCATGAATTTAAAAACACGTCGACAGAGTGGGTTAATGGTCAGTATCTATTTCCTTTACCTAATGAAGCGGCGGTTGACCAGCTTAAGCTACATATTGGCGATAGGGTGATAGAAGGACAGATCCAGCCTAAAGCTAAGGCAAAATCCATATATGAACAAGCAAAGGCTGATGGTAAAAAAGCCAGTTTACTTGAGCAAAAACGTGCCAATATTTTTAGTGCTCAGGTGGCAAATTTAGCGCCAAATGAAGTGTTGATTGTGGAGCTCACTTATCAAGAAACCTTAGACTATAAAGATGGTTTGTTTAGTCTACGTTTTCCGATGGCGATAGCGCCAAGATATACGCCGAAACAAAGTGGGCATGGCAACAAGCAACGAGATGAGTTGCATCACCAAGTCGCTGCACTCAAGTGGACTAATGCTAAAGAACAAGCGGGCCAAGAGCAAACAAACACGGAACAAACCATAGCTCATAACTTAGTTTCGATAACCGTAAAGTTTGACGCCGCAATGGCAATAGAAAACATCGCCAGCCCCTACCATTCTATTAATGTCGATATGGTGGAAGATGCTGCAGTCCAAGTGAGCTTAGATAAAGATGCGGTGGCAAATCGTGATTTTGTGCTGACATGGCAACCAGTGCAAGGCGCTGAGCCTACAGCGGCAGTGTTTTCTCAGCGAGGTAAAACCCATCAAGCGATGGCTGGAAAATCCAACGCGATGACATATTCAGAAAATCCCGCAAGTTCAGAGCGAAAAGCCAGTGCTGAAGAGGATTATGCACTGGTTATGCTGATGCCGCCGCAGGTGAGTGCGAGCGAGATATTAATAACGCCTAGAGAGCTTATCTTGGTTATCGATACATCGGGATCAATGTCTGGCGATGCGATTGTTCAGGCAAAAAAAGCCTTAAAGCTTGCTTTGACCGGACTGCGTCCACAAGATTGTTTTAATATTCTACAGTTCGACTCTACAGTCGCTAAATGGTCTCAACGTGCCATGCCGGCAACCGCTACAAATATTGGCCGAGCTCAACATTATATCAATGGATTAGACGCTAATGGTGGCACTGAAATGTCATTAGCGCTCGATGCTGCATTTACGACACTTGCGCATAAAAAGAGTAGATACGAGGGCAGCGAAGCAAATGGTAGGGCTCCATTGCGGCAAGTGTTATTTATTACCGACGGTGCCGTTGCTAATGAGACGATCTTGTTCCAACAAATTCAAGACCAACTGGGTGAAAGCCGTTTGTTTACTATTGGGATAGGTTCGGCGCCAAACAGCCACTTTATGCAGCGTGCGGCTGAATTAGGGCGCGGCACATACACTTATATTGGCAAGCTAGATGAAGTGAGTGACAAGATAGTTAGCTTGTTAGAGAAAATTGAAAAGCCACACGTTACCGATGTCGATCTTACATTTAGCGATGGCACTGTACCTGACTATTGGCCTGTGCGTATTCCAGATCTTTATGCTCATGAGCCTATATTAGTTGCGGTGCGCATACCAAGTTCTGTTAGCAATGATTTGCTGATCCAAGGGCAACTAGCTGGCCAATTTTGGCAACGCCGATTGCAGCTAGATCGTGAAGAACGGGCAGAAGGCTCGGGTCAAGCTAAGGGCTTAGATTTAGTGTGGGCAAGAAAACAAATTGCAGCGCTAGAGCTCAGTAAGCAATCCGTTAATAAAGACCGAATAGAAAAGCAGATCACGGCAATTGCAATGAAGTTTCATATTATGAGTGCTTATACAAGTTTGGTGGCGATTGATGTAACGCCTGTAAAGCCAGGCAATATCGATGCGAAAGAGGCAAAGGTGATGCAGCATTTACCCAGTGGTTGGCAAAAAAGCATGCGAGCATTTAATCAGACATTACCGCAAACAGGCACTAACAGCTACGTGTTTATGGTTTTCGGCGGCATGCTTATATTGTTAGCTATTTTATACGGCTTATCCTTTCGTCAGACGTGGCTCACGACTAAGTCAGCTGGGTAGGTTTATGTTCGTCACGAGTTCACTTAATAAGAATGCAGCAGCTATTGGGGTTAACTCGGGGTTAAAGCACCGAGGTCAATACCATCGCTATTTTTGCTGCTTATTACTTATTTTTGGCGCGGGTTTAGTGGTTCATGGGGGATATATGCAAGCGAAAGCGCATTTTGCTCAATTTTTAATTCAACAGGCTTGGCAAAAAACATTACAAGATCGAAAGCCACATAAACCATGGTCATGGGCGGATACACATCCGGTAGCAAAGCTGGATTTTTTGTCAGCAATACCCGTGCAGGGAGATACAAAAGGAGAGGCCGACAGTGAAGGTGATAGTTTGTATGTGCTTGCTGGTGCATCAGGACGGAACTTGGCCTTTGGACCTGCACATATGCTGTCGACTGCAAATATCAACGCTCGAGGTAATACTGTGATTGCAGGCCATAGAGATACTCATTTTTCTCGCTTGAGTGGCACAAAAGTAGGGCAGTTGTTCAGATTACAGAGTGCTTCAGGAAAACACTTAATTTACCGCGTTAAAGAAATTAAGGTCGTCCATGAGTCAGATACGAGTGTGATCCAAGAGTATGATCAGAGTTTACTTACCTTAGTGACTTGTTATCCTTTCGGAGCTGAGATTTCTGGCGGCCCATTACGTTTTGTGGTGCAGGCGGTGCCAATTAATTAATGCCGCACGGTCTTGTAGTCGATATGAGTAAGTTCAATATCGACTACAATAGTGTTGTCTTAAATCGGCATAACACGATTACGGCCTAGGTGTTTTGCTTCATATAGCTGTTTATCGGCACGTTCTATCAGTGAGTTATGGGTATCATTTAAGCTAAATTCTGCGACTCCAAAAGAAGCGGTGACATTATTAATTGTGTCGCCTTTACGCTTATCTTTTAAAATCAGTTTTTCTAGACTTCGGCGCATAGAATCCGCCAGTTGTCTGGCTCTTCTTAATTGGCTTTTAGGCACAATTAAGGCAAATTCTTCACCGCCAAAACGATATAGTTTAGTGCCATCTTGGCAAGCTTCACCTAAACGCTTACTGACGGCTTTTAATACTTGGTCGCCAAGCTGGTGGCCGTATGTGTCGTTAAAGACTTTAAAGTGATCAATATCGGCAATAATTAAACATAACCCTTGAGGGTGTTGACTGATAATCGCTTTGAGATCTTTGTTAAATGCACGCCGATTTAAAGCACTGGTTAACGCATCAAAATACATTTCATGTTCAGATTGTTGCAACTTTAGCTTTAAGGCACCAATTTCAGATTGTGCTTTTGCCAGTTGAGAAGAGAAATACTGGGCACTTTCACGGATCTCGTTTGAGTCTTTAACGAGATTTTTGACGACGGATAAGACCTCTTCAATGGTAAAGCCTTCGTTTTCAATCTTATTGAGTTTGTTGTAATTACTATCAATCTTGTTATTGAAAAGATTTGCATCAACGTTGGTGTCTTTCAGCGATTGAGATAGTTCAGTGACCATAGCATCGAGATTAAGACGCATGTCGACGACATCAAGCTCAAGCGGATCAGACACAAACTCTTGGTAAAGGCGCTCGCTTTGACTGGGCGGACAAGTATTGTAGTGACTAACAACTTGATCTAAATGCTGATTTAGTTTGAGGTTTTTTTCACCAACATAAGCATACCAGAGCGCATAGTTTGTTGGTGTCGTTGGAATTTGGTGTTTCAGCATTAAAGGAATGGCTTTCTTTAACTTAAGTGCCGACTCCTTTAGCAGTGGACTAGCCATTATGGTCCCTTATTACCAATTGATTATTGGTTTTGTTATTTATATGCTAATGCGAGATAGGTGCATTTTCTTTGCCCATTCTATTATGTTTTTACCTGCTACAGAACTTGAAAAACGCCAAACTGCGCATTAAAACAATAAAGAAAACAAAGAATAAAAGCTAATAGGCATATACTGAGCAGGGATTGACAGTGATAAAGCAGATACTAGTCAGCCTCTTCTGCACAGAATGAACCCTGTAACTAGCAGAGAAGTAAAAAAGGCACCTAAAGCTACCTTGTTTTTGTGTTTAGACATTGTAAATGCTTAGAACTGGTAACTTACCGAAAGCATAGGGCCAATAAAGCTATACTCGATGTTGTAATCGGCAATCTTAATACCTGCATCAGTAAAGGTTGAGGTGTATTCAACGTTGACTTCGTAGTAGTTAAAGGCTGCTGTCATATGCCAATTTTCACTGATAGCGGCTTCAACTCCCATTCTTACATCGACTAAACCGCCTTTAAGATCGTCTAGCTTGATATAAAAATATTGCGCATGAGCATTGAATTTAAAACCAGGATAGAACTCGTAAGAGCCGAAAACACCAATATCAGGTAGTGGAGCTGTCAGTTTTTCGTCAACCACTTTGGGAATATCGATAGTGTCTGGGCAGCGTGTTTCTGTGGCAACATCGCAGATCCCTATGTTGCCTTTAAATGCTGTTTTGATAAACATGGCATGTAGGCCTACAGATACACCAACATCATAGTTATGACCTTGCCAGATATCATAACCATAACCAATACGCATAATATCGATATTAAGGGTGCTATCTAGCGAAATTCCAGACTTGATATCGTAAGTGGTGTCATCCCACGTAAACTGAAATGGCTTTTCAACGGACTGCACTAATGCATTACGATGAAGCTGTTTCCAATCTGCATAAAGCGTATGACGGTCGTTAAAGTGGTGGGAGAACTCGAAGAAGGGAAGAAATTGAGATTCTTCTAATTTTAAATCAGATTCAAAATCGAGCTTAAAAGCATTACCAAGGAGAGGATCGTTCACATCTATGGTTGAGTCCGTATTGGCATAAAAACCACCGATACGGATAACAGTATTGTTATCTGCATAGGTCATTGGGCTCGCGACCAAGGCCAAAGTTGTAGCACTGCGAATGATGAAACTTTTAAGCATTAAAAGTGACTCCGTCGTTCTTATTCTTATTAGTTTTATATTAGTTTTAATTTTGAATGTTTAATTATTCGGCTACTAGCATAGCAGGATCTATAGTGATGTGAATAAATTGTTTCAAAAGATGTGCGATTTGTTTGATCTAATGCGGTTTAGGTGTAATTAATCAATACGCAACAGGGTAAAAGTACGTGATTTAGTGATTATTGATAAAGGAAAGCCTGAGTTTAGGACTGCTCGTGAGGGGGAGATAAGCCTGATAACATTTATGATTTGTATAAAACAGTACACCGTCTACGTTTTTACTGTGTATTCCATTTGAATAACGGAGTCAGTTCCTTGCTTCAAGCGGGTATAGAGAGTCGTAAAATAGTGTTATTGACATCAAAAAACCTTCAATTATAACTGCATAATTAAAGGCTTTGAGTTCAATAACTCATAAAAGACATCATGACTACAACAGATTAATAAGTGTAAAAAACATTTGTTTAGAAAAGCTTTGGCACTAAAATTATCGCCCAAGTTAAGCCGCAAAACGCCAAACTCATAAAGACTGCAGCAGATGCTATGTCTTTTGCTCGACCGCTCAATGGATGGAGTTCATCGCTAATTCTGTCTACTACGGCTTCGATTGCTGAATTTAGAAGTTCAACGATTAACACCATAAATAAACCTAGGATGAGTAAAACGCGCTCTACCGTAGTCACTTCTACCAAGAGTGCAATAGGTAGCATGATGGCTGCTAAGATCAACTCTTGCCTGAACGCAGCCTCGTGTGTCCAAGCGGCCTTCAAACCTTGCATAGAAAAGCCTGTCGCTCTGATAACGCGTTTTATTCCGTGATTATTAGCAGGTTTCATAATATTCCATCATGTACTAAAGCCGATAGATAACAGTATCTTTCGGTTGAGGAGCAAATTTTTACGGAGTATAGCATGATCCCTTTTTGTTTTAATTCATAAAAGCTAATCAAAATAAGACGTGTATCTTGGTTATGTTGTACCGCTGTAGGGCAGTGTTGATTAAATAGAGCTAGGCTTAATCTATGGCGCACATAGGACGTGTGCCACAATGACAAACCGCAAGGAGCGATAATAATGAAAAGCCAAAGTTCTACCTATTTAGTGATCGCAGCGATAGGTCTTTACCTATTTAATTCAATCTTCTCTTATACCTACGCTGTAGATAATCCAACAAAGCAGACAAAAAAACCATCGATTCAGTTGGCCTCTCACTCCACAAAACCAATAGCAAATATCTCAGACTACCTCATTAGTGAAAAGCTTGACGGCGTCAGAGGTTATTGGGACGGTAAAGCGATGTATAGTCGCTCAGGTAGAAGGATTAATTTGCCCACTTGGTTCGCGAAAGGGTTTCCTCATTACCCGTTAGATGGTGAACTATGGAGTCAAAGAGGTCACTTCGAGCAGATCTCAGCCACTGTTAGAAAGTCTAAAGCCACTGAACAGGAGTGGAAAACGATAAAGTTTATGGTATTTGATTTACCTGCAGAACGTTCGTCATTCGCACAGCGTTACGCTAAAGCCATCGATGAGTTAAGTGATAAAAGCCCCTATTTGAATGTGGTAAGCCAATACTCGCTAAATAGTTTACCAGCGCTAGATAAGGCCTTAGATAAGATAATTTCACAAGGCGGTGAGGGCTTAATGTTGCATCATAAAAATGCATTTTATAAAGTCGGACGTAGTCAAGATATCGTGAAGCTAAAACCACACTATGACGCCGAAGCTAAGGTTATCGCTTATAAAGCGGGTAAAGGGCAGTTTAGCGGGATGATGGGGGCTTTAGTGGTTGAAAATGAACAAGGTAAGGTATTTAAGCTTGGTAGTGGTTTTTCTAAGGAAGAACGATTACACCCCCCAGAGATCGGCAGTGTTGTCACCTATAAATATTACGGCTTTACGCAGAATGGAATACCGAGGTTCGCAAGCTTTTTACGTATAAGACAAGCTCAATAATGTGTGTGAGGACAGTTAAGTTACGCTCAAGCAAGCTTATGTACAGAGTCCGTTAATGCACTTAGAACAACATAAATAGCTAATGTAGCGGAGTAATAAATATGGCAGGTGAAAGGTTCGAGAGCTAACGAACCTTTATTACCTGTTTTGCAAAAGGGTCTAGAGAACTTGTAGTACATCTTCCATTGCAAGGCGTGACTTAGGAAGTGCAGCGTTGTAGTCTTCTTCAGAATGATGGTAGCCCATTGCTAACGCGACATCACATTGATACCCACCCAGTTCCTCTTTAAATAGTTCACCAATCAACTCACTATCAACGCCTTCCATAGTCGTTGAGTCAATCCCTAAACGCGCTAGGGTATGTAATGTGTTACCTAAGGCCAAATAGGTTTGCGACTTTGTCCAAGCAGCATTGTGACCGGTTTCATCAGTATTGAGTTCTACGAAAGCAAAAGCGCCGAACGCTTGCTCTCTATCCTCTATCCCCATGCGTCCATCGGTAATACCTTTATCAACAACCTTGGCATAATCTTCGCGTGTGTAGTGAGGGTTGTGAGCAAATAGTACAATATGCGATGCAGCTTTGATATGTGGCTGATTAAATTGAAACTTGTTGGCGAACGTGTCGTGCATGCGCTGCTTAGCCACATCGCTTTCAATCACAATAAATTTCCAAGGTTGTGAGTTGATAGATGACGCTGAAAGATTCATTGCTTGATAAATGACATCAAGATCTGCTTGAGGAATACGCTTTGACGCATCATAGCGTTTTGCAGTGTAACGGCTTTCAAGATCAGCAATAATTGGGTGAGTCATATTCGTATCCTAATGTAGGGCGGTGGAACCATAATCAAAGTTGCCGCTATCCTACCTGTATCTTAGCTATTGAAACACTGGGTTTGAGTTGAATGATTATCAAAATTTTGTTGATAATCAAAATATAAGATTATCTAGCAAGAGATTAATAGGCTTATATAGGTGATTTGATCTGTTACAACAGCTTGGTTTATCGCTTACTATTTGAATATGGTATAGGTCATCGTTAAGGGTACAGATATGAAACACATTTCCTCGGTTCTATTTGTATGTATGGGCATCATCTGCCGTTTACCATCTACTGAAGCGATGTTTCGAGCGAATGCAGCAGGTGTTGCCCCGTTTCTACTTAGGGGCAGATTTTAGTTTTCTATTAAGTTGATAGCTTAGATTTCTTTCGTATAAATTTGCGTGACAAAAGCGTAGGATCCAGTGTTGTGAATCCGACCTTCTTAACTAGATGGATGACTATGTCTACGACCATGGAACAAGCTGATACTCGTGCATTATTAATTTCAATTCGCACTCCGAATACAAAAATAGAAGATATTGATAGATCGTTGGAGGAGTTAGGACGATTAGTTAGCACGCTTGGTTTTACCGTTTTCGCAACGCAAACTCAAAAGCAGAGTTCAACTAAGCGTTTGTCGGTGCTAGGTGAGGGCAAACTCGAAGAGTTAGCGAGAATGACGGGGGAGCTTGATAACGTTGAACAAACAGATTCTTTGGCTAATATTGATGAGCATGGGTTGAACGAATTTTTAATGGAATCGAACACTCAGCAGCATGCCAATGTTGTGGTGTTTGATTGTGAACTCAGTCCAATGCAATTACGTAATGTTGAGAAAGTTTTGGGTGTTGAAGTGTTCGACCGAACCGGCATTATCATTGAAATTTTTAGTCGTCACGCTAATACTCGAACAGCTCGATTACAGGTAGAACTGGCACGGTTAAATTATTTAACCCCAAGACTACGAAGTGAGCATGGGGGAGATCGTGAGCGTCAAAGTGGTCGAGGTGTTGGGGAGAGTCTGTTTGCTACCGAGCGTCGTAAAATTCGTGATAAGCAAGCCGAGCTAAGACGCGAACTTAAAAAAGTTCAGGAAGTGATGCTGGAGCAACGAAGCAGTCGTATCGAAACGCCTTGTGTCGCTTTAGTTGGGTATACCAATGCGGGGAAATCATCCTTGATGCGCGCTTTGACAGGCTCTGATGTATTGGTTGAAGATAAGTTATTTGCTACTTTAGATACCACTGTACGTGCCTTATCACCTGATACTCAACCCAGAATTCTAATCTCGGATACGGTTGGATTTATTAATAAATTACCACATGACTTAATTGCTTCATTTCACTCCACATTAGAGGAAGCGAAAGACGCGACATTACTTTTGTATATAGTGGATGCGAGTGATAAAGATTTTAGAACGCAACTTAAAGTGGTTGATGGTGCATTACAGCAGTTAAAACTTGATACCAATAATCGCTTATTACTACTTAATAAAGTAGATTGCTTAACACAAGTTGAGCAACAAACATTAAGCAGTGAGTACCCGAATGCATTACAAATCTCCACGCGTAATCCAGATGATATCACTTTAGTACATCAAGCCATCCAAGATTTTATCGCACAGCAGATGTGTACAGCTTGCTTTGATATCCCTTATACAGCCAGCGGAATTATGGGCGAGATCCACAGTAAGATGCAGGTCATAGAAGAGGAGTATCATGAAAGTGGCGTGAGATTAACGCTCAAAGCTAATACTGTTGCGCTAGAACGGCTAAATAAAATGCTGCAAAAATAGTAGTAGTGAAATGAGACAATAAAAAAGCACTCGGTGAGTGCTTTTTTAATTAATGGAGTTGTTAGCTGATGATATTAGCTTAAACGCTTACCAGAGCGCTTTAAACGCTCTTGTTCACGTTTAGCTTCTTCTTTCGCTTCTTTTTCAGCTAACATTTTAGCTACTTCAGCTTTTTCAATTTCTGCCATAGCTGGCGTTTCAAGCGATAGTTGACCAATTCTGCCAGCACGGAAATCATGAAGTAGTACTTCAGAGGCTTTGTGCAAATCGATTCGTCCACCTGGGCGCAATGCACCGCGGTTACGGCCGATAGCTTCTAACAGCTCTATATCGGTATCAGGCATTTGCTTGATTTTATAGCGCTCAGCGATTGCTTCAGGGTAAGCCGTTAAGAAATATTCTGCAGCAAACATGGCTACGTCTTCATATTCCATTGCTGTATCTTTAATTGCGCCTGTTACCGCAAGGCGATAACTACTTTTTTCGTTATCAACTTTTGGCCACAAAATACCCGGGGTATCAGATAGTACAATACCATTACGCAAATTAATGCGTTGCTGGGTTTTCGTTACTGCTGGTTCGTTACCGGTTTTGGCAATCATTCTGCCAGCAAGCGTGTTGATAATGGTAGATTTACCGACGTTCGGGATCCCCATAATCATGGTACGGATATCTTTTTCGATTTTGTCGCGGTTTGGCACAAACTTACGGCATAAGTCGGGGATCTTTTTGACTTGTGAAGCTTGCAATGTGGTAATCGCCATTGCTTTTACACCTTGCTCTTGCTCAAGGTATTCAATCCAAGCTTGAGTGGTTTTTGGATCTGCCAAGTCGGACTTATTCAGTAGTTTGATACATGGCTTATCTCCACGGAGTGTTTGCACCATTGGGTTTTCACTACTGTAAGGGATCCTTGCATCCAGCACTTCTATCACCAAATCGACTTGAGGCATAACCTCTTCGATCTCTTTACGTGCCTTGTGCATGTGTCCTGGATACCACTGAATTGCCATGTGTGCGCTCTACTATCAAATTACATAATTAAAGGGATTTTACCTTGTAACGCTTAAGTTTAACAAACAAAAAGCGCCCTAAGGCGCTTATTGGGCACTTATTGAGTGTGAATGAGGCTAAATAACCCCTAATTCTCTTAAACGTTCCATCAGGTAGCTGTCGGCTGTGTATTTATCTGACAATTTGACCTCTGGATTTGGATGCAAAAATAGCGGTAAAGATATTCGTGATTTGGTTTTGTCCATTCCCTCGGGGTTAATGACTCGATGGCTTGTTGACGGAAAATAGCCGCCTGATGCTTCTTGTAACATGTCGCCGATATTAATGATTAAATTACCAAAATCACTGGGTACATCTATCCAATTCCCGTCTTTGAGCTGTACTTGTAATCCAGGCTCATTGGCAGCGGGTAGTACGGTGATTAGGTTGATATCTTCATGAGCTGCAGCGCGAATTGCGCCAGGCTCTTCATGACCAGACATTGGCGGATAGTGCAGTACTCGTAGTAATGTTTTTTGGCTGTTCTCAATCATCTTTGGCAGTGCGATTGAAAATTTTTGCTTTACGTCCGCTGGAGAATATTGTTCTATCCATCCTAGTAACTCAGCAGCTAACGCATTAGCGTTATCATAATACTTGAGAATGTTGTCTCTTAACGAGTCCGGAATGCGGCCCCAAGGATAGATATGAAAATACTCTTTGATGTCTTTTACACTGTGGCCTTTAGCTGTTTCTGAGATTTCTGCAGGAAAGAAGCCATCTTGAGTCTCAGGCTTAAACAGAAATGCCTTTTTCTCTTCAGTATTAAAAAAGGCGTGCCATTCTTGGTAGATATTTTCTACTAGTTTTTTATCAATAGGGTGGTTAGAGAGTACTCCAAAGCCAGTTTCTCGCAGTGAAGCTACAAATTGCTTCGCTGCATCTTTTGCACGGTAATCGATTGTTTCTAATGTCATCTTCATTCTTATTATGATTAAGCCCAAGGCAAGTTTAGCGACGGCAAACAGGTGACGCAAACCTAAGTGAGTTAGAACACAGTGATGATTGTTTAGGCTACAGAAAAGTGTTTCGGTTGGCTGAAATAACTTGCAAGAATTTAATTGCTTAGTCGTTAACACTCTTGGCAAATTATACTAAAAAAATAAATAGCATCTATGGTTGATACTAAGGGAAATATCTCCTCTGGTTGATGTATTGCTCATAATTTACTCCTAGTTAGAAAAGAGCTAAAAACTACGATAAGCTATTTAGATTAGTACGATTGGTATAAGCAGTCTTGAAAGCTTTTACCAAGGTATAAGGTCTATTGTTAGCGTAAACAAACTAAGGTTTAGCTAGCACAAGTTATACACGGCCTAGCGAGAGCAGCCTCTTAAACGAAGATAAGTTAACACTGGTAGAGAGTATTAGATGCGTGAACTAACAGAACTCGAAAAGCATGTAATAGAGCAAAAAGGAACAGAAAGGCCTTTCAGCGGAGAATACAATCAGCACGATACTCAGGGCGTGTATTGCTGTAAAAAGTGTGATTCACCTTTATATCGCTCTGAGAGTAAGTTTAATGCCCATTGTGGTTGGCCAGCTTTTGATGATGAGATAGAGGGAGCGGTTAAGCGAAATATCGATGCAGACGGAATGCGAGTTGAAATAGTCTGTGCCCATTGCGAAGGCCACTTAGGCCATGTATTTGAAGGCGAACGGCTTACGCCAAAGAATATTCGGCATTGTGTCAATTCGGTTTCAATGACGTTCAAGTCAATCGATGAAGCGATTGTAAAAGACTCTGTACCTGAGCTTGCAACTTTCGGAGGCGGCTGTTTTTGGTGCCTTGAAGCTGTTTTTTCCTCGATTAGAGGGGTGAATAAAGTCACTTCTGGTTACGCGGGCGGTGATGCTGCTGATGCCAATTATAAAGCGGTTTGTAGCGGTACAACTGCTCACGCTGAAGTGGTGCAAATTGAATTTGATACCAGCCAAGTCAGCTTTGAAAGTTTACTTGAGGTATTTTGGGTGAGTCATGATCCCACGACACTTAACCGACAGGGAAACGATACTGGGCCGCAATATCGTTCGGTGATCTTTATTCATAACGAGCAACAGGCTTTGGTTGCCAACAATATGATTGCGGATTTAACCAAGGTGGCAGCATGGCCCAATCCGATGGTTACTGAAGTGGTTGCTTATAACGGTTTCTTTGCCGCTGAAAATTATCACAATGATTACTATGAGTTACACGGCGAGCAGCCTTATTGTCAAATGGTAGTAAAGCCCAAAATTGATAAGGTTAAGGCACTTTTTGCTGATAAGTTAAAGTGAGGCTGTGGCCAAACTGTATTTAGTTAGCCAGTTTGCTGATTATAACAAACATAAAAAAGACAGGCACAGCCTGTCTTTTTTGGTTTATTTTTGGATTCAAGCTTAATCGCTAGCGGCTACTTATGAGTCGAGCTTATCGTCAGCCACTTTGTAGTGCGGATCTTCAATCAAATTAACTTCAACAAGATCACCAGCCTTAGCCAGTAGCTCTTTACAGTCGTTGCTCAAGTGACGTAGATGCAGGCGCTTACCTGAACCAACATAACGCTCAGCAAGCGTATCGATGGCATCAAGTGCAGAGTGATCACAAACGCGAGAGTTTTGGAAATCCACTATCACATCTTTTGGATCGCTTTTTGCATCAAACAGATCTAAAAACTCAGCGACCGAACCAAAAAATAGTGGGCCGTTTAGCTTATAGACCTTCCAACCATTTTGATCTTCGCTGATCTCAACATTGATATGCTTTGCGTGTTCCCAAGCAAATACAAGTGCCGACACAATAACACCGACAAATACCGCAAAGGCAAGATCGGTAAATACAGTCACAATGGTCACTAATAAAATAACAAACGCATCATGTTTAGGCACTTTGCGCATGACTTTAAAGCTAGCCCACTCAAATGTACCCAATACCACCATAAACATCACACCCACTAGCGCAGCAAGTGGGATCATTTCAATCAGTGATGAGCCAAATAGGATGAACGCGAGCAGGGCAATAGCGGCAGTAATACCTGATAAGCGTCCACGACCACCAGAATTGATGTTGATCATCGACTGGCCAATCATCGCACAGCCCCCCATAGCGCCGAAGAAGCCACTAGTAATATTACCCACGCCTTGGCCAATACATTCTTTATTACCACGTCCACGAGTGCCGGTCATCTCATCAATAACCGTCAGTGTTAGCAGCGACTCAATCAGGCCTACTGCAGCTAGGATCAGCGAGTAAGGCAAAATGATGTATAGGGTTGCTAAAGTAAACTCAACCGCTGGAATAGAGAAGGTTGGTAGGCTACCTGCAATCGTTGCATTTTCATCACCGCTCATTGCTTTTAGGAAGTCTAAAACCGTGCGGGTATCGAGGTTTAAAAAAGTAACCAGCAAAGTTACAGTTAAAATCGCAGCTAACGACGATGGGATAGCGGTGGTTAGCTTAGGCAAGAATTGAATAATAGCCATTGTTAGTGCGACTAAAGCCAGCATCAGAATCAACTGCTCTTGTGGTAACCAATTCATGACACCATTTGCGTCAGGTGTTTGAAATTGACCTAGTTGAGCGAGGAAGATAACAATCGCTAAGCCATTCACAAAGCCTATCATTACTGGGTAGGGTACGATGCGAATAAATTTACCGAGTTTAAATACACCGGCAGAGACTTGAATCAGACCCGCAAGTACGACGGCAGCAAATAAATATTGCACCCCATGCTCTGCGACTAATGCAACCATTACGACGGCCATGGCACCTGTCGCGCCAGAGATCATACCAGGGCGACCACCAATGACTGCAGTGATTAATCCCATAATAAATGCGGCGTATAAGCCGACCATAGGCTCAACACCTGCAACGAATGCAAATGCAACAGCCTCAGGAACCAATGCTAAGGCTACGGTAAGACCTGAAAGTAAGTCAGCTCTGTGGCTGGCTGTTTTGTGACGAATAAGATCGAACATTTAGCCTCTGTTAAAAAGTTGTTGGGTTGATAAGGTTTAATTGCCGCGAATACTAACAAAGTTGTGGCAGTTTGAACATAAAAAAGCCATGCAAAAATGCATGGCTTTTAGGTAAAACGGTTAACTTAGATTATGTGCGAACTGTTTCTGAATTAGCACTGTTAGCCGTTCTAGGCTTTGCTGTTTCAGCTGCTGCAGATGCATCGTATTGGCGACCTGTAGGGGTCGCAATATTATCTCTGGTTTCAACGGTAGGCTTAGTTGTATCTGACATCACCATAGAACCAAAACGGCTCGTTGCTTTAGCTACCGGTTTAACTTCAGCAGTTTCTACAATAGGCGCTTTTTCTGCAACTGGCGTTTCTACCATTGGTTGCTGAGCAGGTGTAATTGAAGCCGGCTTAGCCATAGGCGCTGATGCTCCTAGTTTAGCTTCAGCTTTGACTTCAGTAGGCGTTGCAACTGGTGCAGCAGCGACAGGCGTTTCAGCTTTAACTTCAGCAGGAGTTATAACCGGTGCCGCAGCTACAGGCGCTTCAGCTTTAACTTCAGTAGGCGTTGCAACTGGTGCAGCAGCTACAGGCGCTTCAGCTTTAACTTCAGCAGGAGTTGCAACTGGTGCAGCAGCTACAGGCGCTTCAGCTTTAACTTCAGTAGGCGTTGCAACTGGTGCAGCAGCTACTGGCACTTCAGCTTTTACTTCAACAGGAGTTATAACAGGTGCTGCTACTGGCGCTTCAGCTTTAACTTCAGCTGGTGTTGCAACAGGTGCAACAGCCTTAGGTTGAACCTGTATTGGCTCTATCGTTGTTTCTTCAACGACAACAACAGGAGCCTGAGTCGCTGCAACGCTGTTTTCAACTTCGTTAGGTACAAAAGCTGGCACAGTTAAACCATCTTCACCATTTTGAGCATCTTCATCACGGCGACGGCGTTGGCCTGCTGCACGTAAATGACGAGGGCTACGACGACTTCGGCGTTGACCTTCACGAGGCTCTCGAGTGTTATCTTCAGTCGAGATTACATCGTCATTTGTTTCAGCAGAAGTTTCTACAGATGTTTCCGCTGCTACTTTTGTTTCTACCGCTATAGGTGCTTCAACGGGTGCTTGAACTGCGTTTTCAGCGTTAACAGTAGCATCAACTTTCTCAACCGCTTCAGCATCAACATTTTCCACTTTAGCTTTTGGCTTACGTGGTTGACGCTTTGGACGTGCAGGCTTGTCATCATTTGATGGCTTGGCTTGCACTGGCGCTTCAGTTGCTACAACTTCAGCTTTTAGCTCTTCTTGCTGTTCATTGTTTACACGTACTTTACGACGCATGTTACGACGCTGGCGACGTTCACGTGCTGCTTCTTGCTTCGGCTGCTCGATAGCTGGAGCTTCAACTTTCGTCTCTTTGCGCGGTTTGTCGTTACGTGGTTGACGTTTGGTTGTCTCTTCAGATGTTGAACGAGTGTCGTTATTTTCGTTACGACTGTTTTTCGTTCTCTTATCTTTAGACTGCTCAGCATCATTGCGCACGTCGGTACGGTTTTCGCTGCGATCGTCATTACGACTGCGGCGAGGGTCGTTACGGCGATTGCTATTACGGCGATTGTTGTTACGGCTTTGATTACGGCTGTCTGTATCTTGCTTTCTAGGTTCAGTTTTTGGCTCTTCTTTACTACCAAATAATGAACTGATTGCCGCAGCAATCTTAGCGAATAAGCTCGGCTCTTCTTTCTTAGGTGCAGCAACAGGCTTAGTTTCTTCTACGGCCGGTTTCTTCGGTGTAGAGTAACCTTTCAATGCTGGCTGAGGTGCCGTAGCTCGTTCAAGTTTACGAGGCTCGTATAGCTTAGCTTCTTCTTTTTCAAGTAGCTTATAGCTAGACTCGCTGATCTCGTCATCTTTACGGTGACGTACTACGCGGTAATCAGGTGTTGTCATGTTTGGATCTGGAATCACATACACTTCAACGTTGTGACGTTTCTCTGTGATACGAATCGCTTTACGCTTTTCGTTCAATAGGAATGCAGCAACATCAACAGGAACAACCGCTTCAATTTGCGACGTGTTCTCTTTAATGGCTTCTTCTTCCATTAGGCGAAGAATAGATAATGCTAAAGATTCTGTACCGCGGATAGTTCCTTGACCATGACAACGTGGGCATAGGTGCGCAGCAGACTCTTCTAAAGAAGGACGTAGACGTTGGCGTGACATTTCCATCAAACCAAAACGTGAAATACGGCCTAACTGTACGCGTGCACGGTCGTGATGAACCGCATCTTGCATACGCTTTTCAACTTCACGTTGATGGCGTACAGGCGTCATGTCGATGAAGTCGATAACGACCAAACCACCCAAATCACGTAGACGTAATTGACGTGCAATTTCATCAGCGGCTTCTAAGTTAGTGTTTAGTGCCGTTTCCTCAATATCGCCGCCTTTTGTCGCACGCGCCGAGTTAATATCGATAGACGTTAGCGCTTCTGTTGGATCGATAACGATTGAACCACCAGATGGTAGACGTACTTCACGTTGGAACGCAGATTCAATTTGCGTTTCAATTTGATAGTGAGTAAACAGTGGTACTTCGGCATCGTAGCGTTTAATACGCTCTACAAAGTCAGGACGAACAAGAGAAACGTGTTCTTTTGCTTGTTCGTAAATGCGTGGGTGGTCGATTAGGATCTCACCAACATCGCGGCGTAAATAGTCACGAATAGCACGCACAATCACGTTACTTTCTTGATGGATTAAGAAAGGTGCTGGTGCACTTTCGGCAGCTTCTTTAATCGCTAGCCAGTGATGTTGTAGAACCTTTAGGTCCCACTTTAGCTCTGCTGGATCTTTACCAACACCAGCGGTGCGTACGATAAGACCCATGCCTTGTGGTACTTCAAGCTCAGCAAGTGCAGCTTTAAGTTCTGTACGCTCATCACCTTCGATACGACGTGAAATACCGCCTGCACGAGGGTTGTTTGGCATTAATACTAGGTAAGAACCCGCTAGGCTGATAAAGGTTGTAAGAGCAGCGCCTTTGTTGCCGCGCTCTTCTTTATCAATTTGAATAATAACTTCCTGGCCTTCTTTGATGACTTCCTTAATGCTTGGACGCCCTTGGAAAGAGTAACCTTTAGGAAAGTATTCGCGAGCGATTTCTTTAAGAGGAAGGAAGCCGTGACGTTCAGCACCATAATCAACGAAAGCCGCTTCAAGAGACGGTTCTACTCGTGTGATTGTGCCTTTATAAATATTGGCTTTCTTTTGTTCATGACCTGGGCTTTCAATATCCAAATCATACAGTTGTTGCCCATCAACAAGGGCAACACGCAACTCTTCAGATTGAGTCGCATTGATTAACATCCGTTTCATGATGACGTAATTCTTCTATATAAAGGTCACCAGACGATACAAATTTCACTGCATTACGGGCCTAGGATTAAAAAACAAAACCTCACGGTCAGTCTCTAGGCAAGGTGCGCATTGCTGTTAGACGCATTCGCTGCGTGTCGCATCCTATTTATGGCTTATTTTTTTATGTTTACAAAAAACAAGGAATTCGTCGTTAAATGTCAACCAACCCCATAAATTCTTAAAATACTTTCCAGTAATGCCAATTCGAAATGGTAACGTCTGACGACGAGTTAAAATTATTCTTCGAAATTGGGCGTTTCAGTTGAGAAACCAGTTGTAAGTTGGGTTTTCGATTTGATTTAGTCGTGAAGGCGCATGTACTGGCCTTTTTATTGATACAACGACCTGTAAATCAATGATTTACTATCAAGCTCCAAACATTTTTAGTCTCAATCTGTAACGTAACGCTAGGCTGATTTGTGGATACTCTATCCACTGGTTATCACCGTTCGCGAGGGAAATATAGCAATTATAGATAAAATCAGCAAATGGAAAGGCACAATTCTTTTCAGTTGTTGTACAATGCGTGGTAACGAAACACATAACGGCGCACCATGAATACTCCATCTCCAAAAGCACAAGTTCAAATGGTTACGATTGATGAAGACCACCTTGGACAACGTATCGATAATTTTCTTCTGACAAAACTTAAAGGCGTGCCTAAAAGTATGATCTATCGGATCGTGCGCAAAGGTGAAGTGAGAGTGAATAAAAAGCGTATCAAGCCTGAGTACAAATTAGCTGATGGCGACGTTGTGCGTATTCCTCCTGTCAGAGTGTCTGAAAGTGAAGGCCGTCCAGGCCCGTCAGCTAAGTTAACAAAAGTGTCGCAGCTTGAAGAGCGGATTTTATTTGAAGATAAATATCTTATTGTGCTGAATAAGCCGTCTGGTATAGCCGTTCATGGTGGTAGTGGTGTTGAGTTTGGCGTGATTGAAGCGATGCGATCGTTACGTACACAGCAAAAGTTTTTAGAATTAGTACATCGACTCGATAAAGAAACATCGGGCGTATTGCTGATTGCTAAAAAGCGCAGTGCACTAAGACATCTTCACGATCAACTCAGATATAAGAAGATGCAAAAGGATTACGTTGCGTTAGTTAGAGGTGAGTGGCAAGCTCATGATAAAGTGATTAAAGCACCTTTATTAAAGCTAACACTTAAATCTGGTGAGCGTATTGTTAGAGTCAATAAAGAGGGTAAAGAGTCTGAAACTCGCTTTAAGATCATGCAGCGTTATAGCGATTCGACCTTAGTACAAGCAAGTCCAGTCACGGGACGTACTCATCAAATTCGTGTGCATTGCCAATTTGCTGGTCACCCTATCGCTTGTGATGAAAAGTACAGTGAACAAAAGTTTGATGACTCGATGCGTGCGCAAGGGTTGAACAGACTCTTTTTACATGCGGCACAATTAAAGTTTACTCATCCAGAAACGGAAGAAGTGATGCAAGTTAAAGCGCCACTTGACTCAATACTCGAATCAACCTTAAAGAAGTTAAAGAAAGTATGAAGCCTTACGAATTAGTCATCTTTGATTGGGATGGAACCTTAATGGACTCCATTAGTAAAATTGTTACTTGCATGCAGCAAATGGCAGAGTCGTTATCTTTACATAGCCCATCTGAACTAGCGGTG
This sequence comes from Shewanella sp. 125m-7, assembly GCF_052977045.1. Classification (NCBI taxonomy): domain Bacteria; kingdom Pseudomonadati; phylum Pseudomonadota; class Gammaproteobacteria; order Alteromonadales; family Shewanellaceae; genus Shewanella; species Shewanella sp. 125m-7. The sequence continues at coordinate 119,582 of NZ_JBRILQ010000004.1, read as the reverse complement.
CGAGATGTGATCGGTTTATCGATGGAGGAAGCGTTAAAAAGCTTGTACCCAAAGATGCCATCACTTGATTTTCAGCCGATGATTAATTCGTATAAAGAGCATTATTTAACGCTTAATACCACGCCTAGCCCATTGTTTGATGGCAGTAAAGCCCTAATTCATGAGCTACGAAGTATGGATTACCGTTTAGCTGTTGCTACCGGCAAAGGCCGTAATGGCTTAAATCGAGTATTAAGTGAAACAGGATTAGGGCGTCATTTTGAGTCAAGCCGTTGTGCAGATGAATCAAAGAGTAAACCTAATCCCGATATGATCCACGAGCTACTCGAGGAGCTAAAAGTCATGCCGAGTAAAGCCATTATGGTGGGCGACTCGTTGCATGACCTTAATATGGCGAATAATGCCGGGATTGACGCTGTTGGTGTGAGTTACGGTGCGCACAGTGAGTCAAAGCTATTGTTAGCAAAGCCTAAAGCTATTATTCACCACCCTATAGAACTTCTTGGTGTGCTCACAAAATAACAAAATAACAAAGTGAGAAAGTTTAGGCCATTACTGCTCAACAATTCGGTTTTGCTTATGTTTAAACATTTCATTATCAGCGTGGCTAATGAGCGACGACAATTGGGCTGAATTATCACTTACTAAGTGTAACCCTATGCTGACACTGATATTAATAGCAAACCCATCAACGACTATTTGGGTGCAAAGTGCTTGTTGTAGCTGTTTGCGTAGCCGATACAATAAACTTTGATACCCAAATGGATGTGCTTCGTAAGCAAAAGTTTTAATCAATACAAATTCATCGCCACCAATGCGTGCAATAGTGTCACCCTGACAACAGGCTTTCGTCAATATTGTGGCGACTTCTTTTAATGCGAGATCGCCTATTCGGTGGCCATAGTTATCATTAATCGACTTAAAGTCATCGATATCTAAATAGACAATTACCGCCTTTTTATTAGTCTCACCTTCAATTGCGAATTGCTCAAATTGGTTGAACAAAGAACGACGATTTACCAGGCCTGTTAAACTGTCATGGTTGGCTAAATGTTTAAGTTTGTTTTTGGCATGCTCAAGCTCGGTGATGTTATGTGCCGATACAATAGAGCCTTTTATTTTACCGTTAGCGCCGTAGTATGGGTTGTGGTGCACATCGAGAAAGATAGGTCTTTCTAGATGGGGAGGGTGGATCCACACTTGGGTTTTTATTTGCTCGCCTGAAAAGCTGCGATTGAGCAGGGGTTTTAGCTGATTTTCAAATACGCTTAGTCCATGAAGTTCTACGACAGTTTTACCTATAATCTCTTGCTGCGATAGGTTAAATAATGACTCATACCCCTTAGATACAACACGATAGATATAATCAGTATCAACGAAAGACATATATTGCTCTGAAGAGGTTATTATCTCTTGGTGTTGTTCGAGTTCTTGAGTGATTATGTGGCGGTGGTATTCAACGCCGAACCGCTGAGCCAATAAGCGGAAAAACGCATTTGATTTTGTGTTCTCAATCTGGGGGCGATGATCTAGGACGAAAATATGCCCTAGTACTTGGCCTGACTCATTTAATATTTTTTCCGCTTGATAGCTATCTGCACCTAATGTTTTGATGAGATCAAAGTCTGGAAATCGATTTTGGAGATCATTGTTAAAGATAAGGTGACACTTATTCACTTCGTCATAGACTTGCTCACAAGGGGAGCCTTTCAGCTCAAATTCAAAACTTGGTAAACTCTTGTTGCCATCGCAAAACGCAATGACTTCTCCGAAACCAACTCGACTCGACGGGCGCGCAAAACCTGCCCAACGACACTGAGTCACTAAGGCCAATGCACTTAGTGCCCGAGTAAAGAAGCGTTCATCTGTACAAGGCGCAGCAAGCAGGGCTAGCGCTTCTTCAATGTTTGTCATTATCCTTTCTCAACCGTTACGCCACCGTAAATTCCATTAATATGTACTGAGTATGTATAAGCGATGAAAACTTGTATGACTCAGTGAACACGCGGTGGCGACTATTCCAATTAGGTAGCTATATTTTAGTCGAGGCTCGGTAATCGCGCTGTTTATTTGACCAGTAAAGTGGGGTGACAAGGGATTTTAAAGTACATCAATGCCTTGTAGGTGAAGTAAATCTATTAATGAAATAAGTGGTAAGCCGACGAGTGTGTTTGGATCCTTACCCTCTAAGCGTTCGAATAGTGAAATCCCGAGGCCCTCACTCTTAAAGCTCCCTGCGCAATATAAAGGTTGTTCTATCTGCACATAACGACAAATCTGCTGCTCTGTTAAGTCTCTGAAATGAACCACAAACGGTTCAACGATGGCTTCAACGTGTCCGCTCAGGCCATTATGCACAGCAAGACCTGTATAAAAGGTGATTGATTTTCCGCTGGCTGCAGTGAGTTGTTCAATGGCTTTTTCTGAAGTAAGAGGTTTGCCAATAATCTTATCGTCAATTACCGCGACTTGATCTGAACCGATCACTATGCTGTTAGGGTGTTGTTTTACACCTGCTGCCGCTTTTTGTTTTGCTAAACGTAGCACCAATTCAGTGGGCGACTCATTATCTAATGCTGTTTCGTCAACATCGGGAGCACATGACGTAAAGTCTAATGCGAGCTTTTGTAATAGTTGCTGGCGAAATGGAGAGGTAGAAGCAAGAACAATTTTTGCTGGCATATATAACCTGGTCGTTTAGTCACGCTCTTTATGTTGCGGCGTGCAGAGTGATTGAATCGGCATTTTACTCGATTCACTAAGGATTGTCGGCATGACGTTAGCATCAAATTGACTTTAGTCGGCCTTTTACTCCAGTATTTTTTTCGATGGTGCTCGGTGTTCTAGAAAGGGAAGTGATTGCTAAATTGCAACATGTCATTTTGCACTGTACATCAAGGGCAAGCATACTGAAAAAAATCGCAACCGACTACCGACTACCGACTACTGACTTTAGGCTTTAGGCTATATCGATTTAACAGTAGCAACCAAGCTGTTGCACTTTGATTCTTGCTATAATATGTCTAAGTACTAATTAGCTTTAAGCACTTTAGATGTCTTTAAACGACTCGTATAGATAAGTTTGATAGTAAATTATGACGTGCCGGTGGGTGCTTTTTGTGCATTTAAAGCTAGGGAGGGTGTTGTTGAAGTATACTGAACTCATCGATGGCTTAGTTTTTTAGATAATTCTTTATCTTTGCTTTTGTTAAACTGGCGACGAAAAACACAAAGGGGGGCGTTGTTTGTGGCCCGCTTTATTAACAGCATCACAAAAATAGAATCACTCGCTTGAATTACGAACACTTAAGCGCGTTTATGAATGAAATATAATGTCATGGTTGCTTTGTTTCTTGTACAATGCGGTTACCTAACAACTCACTTAGCTGAATCAAACAGCTGTTAATGACCTTGAATGTATTAAGGGTGTTGACTTCTGCTAAAATTCACCTAAAATGCGCGCCTTATGCAAACAGTAAAGATACCGGTTTCAATTGATCCCGTTCGCGCTGCCAGTAGTCAACTTTCCTATGAAGGTTTGGTGCCTGGTAAGCAGTTAAAGCGATTAAATGAATTATGTGCCGGCGACTGTTCTGATGTGGCAGTGTCGCTTGAATGTGGCGTAGATATACAGGGGATAGTCTACCTTAACGGGAAGGCTGTGACGGAGCTCACTCTGGATTGTCAACGTTGTATGACACTATTTACCACTGAGGTTACGGTCGAGTTTAGTTTTGGTCTTTGTAAGACTGAAACCGAAATCGATGAGCTCCCGGATGCGTATGAGCCTATTGAGTGCAATGAAATTGGCGAAATTCGTCTGCATCAATTGATCGAAGATGAATTGATAGTCGCTATGCCTTTGATTGCCATGCATGAGAATGAAAGTTGTCATCTAGGTAAGCAAGATATAGTCGTAGGCGAGATCGAACCCGCTCAAGAGGAGCGTCCAAATCCGTTTGCAGTGTTAGAAAAACTGAAGAGCAAGTAATCTAGGAGACAGGGCCAATGGCTGTACAACAGAATAAAAAATCTCGTTCAAAGCGCGGTATGCGTCGTTCACACGATTCTTTGGGCACAGCTCAATTATCTGTGGATGCAACGAGTGGTGAACTTCACCGTCGTCACAACGTGACTGCGGACGGTTTCTACCGTGGTCAAAAGGTTATCAACAAGTAATTTGTTGAGACCCTTATGACAAATCTGACGCTTGCGTTAGATGCGATGGGGGGCGACTTTGGTCCCCGCATCACAGTGCCTGCAACTTTGCAGGCACTTCGCTTAAACCCCCTCCTAAAAATCGTACTAGTTGGCGACAAGTCCCAAATAGACGAGCATTTAGTATCTGCCGAGCCGGCAATAAAAAATCGCATCGAAATAAAACATACGACAGAGATAGTCGCTATGTCAGATCGACCTGTGCATGCCCTAAGAAACCGCAAGCAAAGCTCAATGCGTTTGGCAATAGAGTTGGTGCGTGATGGCAAGGCACAAGCATGCCTGAGTGCAGGCAATACCGGTGCGTTAATGGCGATGTCTAAAGTGTTGCTTAAGACCTTACCTGGTATCGATCGCCCAGCATTAGTTACGTGTTTACCTGCGGTAAATAATACCCCAGTATATTTGCTAGACTTAGGCGCAAACATATCATGTGATTCTGAAACCTTATTTCAATTTGCTGTGATGGGCTCAGTACTCAGTGAGACGGTTGACAAAACGGTCTTACCCAAAGTGGCTTTACTCAATGTCGGCATCGAAGAAATTAAAGGCAATGATCAGGTGCAACAGGCTGGTCAGTTACTGCAACAAATTCCTCAAATAAACTATACCGGTTTTATTGAGGGCGATGAGATCTACTCTGGCAATGTGGACGTGATCGTGTGTGATGGTTTTGTGGGTAATATTACTTTGAAAACCTCAGAGGGTATTGCTCGTTTACTGGTCCATCAGCTTAAGAAGGCGCTTGGAGAAGGCTTTTTTGTTCGGCTGCTTGCTAAAATCATCGCGCCACGTATACGATCTTTGTTAAATCAGATGAACCCCGACCACTATAATGGCGCAAGTCTGATAGGATTGCGCGGAATTGTAGTAAAAAGTCATGGGTGCGCAGATGAAGCTGCTTTTTTACAAGCAATTACTTTGGCAGTAACCGAAGCGCAACGTCGACTCCCACAGATGATTGAAGATCGTCTTGAGTCGATTCTTTTAGACATTAATAGCTGATAAATTCCTTATGTATACAAAAATTCTTGGTACTGGCAGTTATCTGCCGGTGCAGGTGCGTAGTAATCTCGATCTTGAAAAGATGGTTGAGACGACAGATCAATGGATCGTTGAGCGCACTGGTATTTCAGAACGTAGAATCGCAGCAGCAGATGAAACTGTTGCTACCATGGGATATCAAGCTGCATTAAAAGCCATTGAAATGGCTGGTATTGATGCAACTGAAATCGACATGATCGTGTGTGGTACAACGAGTGCGAGTAATGCATTCCCTGCGGCGGCATGTGAAATACAAGCCTTGCTAGGTATCCATACCATTCCTGCATTTGATATCGCAGCAGCCTGTTCAGGCTTTGTCTATGCGTTATCTATTGCCGATCAGTATGTGAAGTCGGGCGCCGCTAAGAATGTGTTAGTGATAGGTGCTGACGTGCTTTCACGTTTGTGTGAGCCAGAAGACCGTTCAACCATTATTTTGTTTGGTGACGGTGCTGGTGCTGCAGTTGTGGGTGCATCAACTGAGCCAGGGATCATTTCAACACATATTTTTGCCGATGGCCGTCATGGTGATTTGCTAAAGTGCTCGATCCCGCCACGTAAGGGGGAAACCTCTGAAGCGGTTGGTTATATGACGATGAAAGGCAATGATGTCTTCAAAGTTGCAGTGACGCAATTGTCTCATGTGGTGACTGAAACATTACGTCACAATAATATTGATAAGTCAGAGATTGACTGGCTGGTGCCGCATCAAGCTAACTTTAGAATTATTAAAGCAACAGCAAAGAAGCTTGATATGAGTTTAGATAAAGTGGTGCTAACGTTAGCTAAACACGGAAATACGTCTGCAGCATCAGTGCCAATTGCACTCGATGAAGCGGTTAGAGATGGACGTATTCAACGTGGTCAAATGATACTACTAGAAGCCTTTGGTGCAGGATTTGCCTGGGGAAGTGCTTTAGTTCGTTTTTAATTATCGTCTTGATTTTTAATAGTTATTGTATTCGTTAATCGATGTCGATTTGAAAGGGTGATAAATATGGAAAATACGGCTTTTGTATTCCCAGGACAAGGTTCACAAGCATTAGGCATGTTAGCCGAGCTTGCTGAAACTCACGCTGTTGTAGCAGAGACCTTTGCTCAAGCAAGCAAGGTTCTTGGTTACGATTTATGGGAACTGGTTCAGCAAGGACCCGTTGAAACCCTAAATGAAACCGATAAAACGCAGCCTGCATTGCTGGCTGCGAGTGTCGCTATTTACCGTGCGTATTTGGCATCAGGTAAAAGCGCGCCTTCAGTTATGGCAGGCCATAGCTTAGGCGAGTATTCAGCACTAGTGTGTGCAGGTGTGATTGACTTTGAAGCGGCGATTAAACTGGTTGAACTTCGTGGTCAATTGATGCAACAAGCGGTACCCGCTGGTACTGGCGCTATGTTTGCTATTATTGGCTTAGATAATGACGCAATAGCTAAAGCATGCGAAGAAGCTGCACAAGGCGATATTGTCAGCCCTGTAAACTACAATAGCCCTGGGCAAGTTGTTATTGCGGGTGAAAAAGCGGCTGTTGAGCGCGCTGCTGCACTGTGTAAGGCAAACGGCGCAAAAATGGCAGTTGCTCTGCCTGTGAGCGTGCCATCACATTGTCAGTTGATGAGGCCCGCAGCAGATAAGCTTGCCGTTGCACTTGAAGCGATGACGTTTAACGCACCCGCTGTCACAGTGATTAATAATGTTGATGTTGCAAGCCCAACGTCAGCAGCAGAAATTAAAGATGCGTTAGTTCGCCAACTATACTGTCCTGTACGCTGGTCAGAAACCGTTGAGCTAATGGTATCAAATGGTACGACTAATTTGTTTGAAATGGGACCTGGTAAAGTATTAACGGGTCTAACAAAACGTATTAATCGCTCGCTTTCAGCGCAAGCTGTAAACGACGCAGCATCATTAACGGCGTTGACCGCATAAGGAAGATTGATGAGTATAAGTTTTGACCTGACAGGTAAAGTAGCCTTAGTCACCGGCGCTAGCCGTGGTATTGGACGTGCAGTAGCTGAAACCTTAGTTTCAGCCGGTGCCGTCGTTATCGGCACTGCAACCAGTGAGCGCGGCGCAGAAGCGATTCAAGCATATTTAGGCGATAAAGGCCATGGTCTTGTTTTAAACGTGACAGATGCAGATTCTGTTAAAAGCTTGTTTGAAACGATTAAAGTGAAAGCGGGCGACGTTGATATTCTTGTTAACAATGCCGGTATCACTCGTGACAATTTGTTGATGCGAATGAAAGATGACGAATGGAATGATATCCTAGATACTAACCTAACGTCGATCTTCCGCACGTCAAAAGCGGTGATGCGTCCTATGATGAAAAAGCGTAACGGGCGTATTATCAATATTGGCTCTGTGGTAGGCACCATGGGCAATGCAGGCCAGACTAACTACTCTGCAGCAAAGGCTGGTTTGATTGGATTTACAAAATCTCTTGCAAGAGAGGTTGCATCCCGTCAAATTACAGTTAATGCTATTGCTCCTGGATTTATCCAGACAGACATGACAGATGAGCTGACGGAAGAGCAGCAACAAGCTATTATGTCTCAAGTGCCAATGGAAAGACTTGGTCAGGCGCAGGAAATTGCTCACGCAGTCCTCTTTTTAGCGTCAGACTCTGCTGCTTACATCACCGGGGAAACTCTCCATGTGAATGGCGGCATGTACATGGTTTAAAGGGAACGGCAGATTGTTATCGCCCTATGGGGTGATCTGCATCAACTGCGAGCTTGATTGTGGTTAGACCACGAAATTTGAGCTTGCAATGTCTGCCAAATTCAATAAACTACTCGCAATCTTGCGCAAGTGCGTAATTTGAATAGGAAAGAAAACTAATGAGCAACATCGAAGAACGTGTAAAGAAAATCATCATCGAGCAACTAGGTGTTAAAGAAGAAGACGTTAAATCAGCAGCATCTTTCGTTGACGATTTGGGTGCAGATTCTCTAGACACTGTTGAGTTGGTTATGGCTCTAGAAGAAGAGTTTGACACCGAGATCCCTGATGAAGAAGCTGAGAAGATCACTACTGTTCAAGCAGCGATCGATTACGTTTCTAAGAATCAGTAATCTAGAATTCTTGAAAACAGGCGGCATTATTGCCGCCTGTTTTTGTTTGTAAAAGCCGCTGGTTGATTTAACATTTTTATCTTCGCATTCTCAATATTTACTATCCTAGGTAAGTATTAATCCAACCAGAACTGGCACATACCCTTTGAAACCGTGTTTTCAAACGATGGGTATAGGTATTGGTAGTTCAATCTCTTTGCAGCTATCATCATTATTCATTTTTAAAGTAAAAAGGTGACCGCGTGTCTAAACGTCGAGTAGTCATAACGGGCTTAGGCTTAGTCAGCCCTGTGGGAAATACAGTTGATTCTTCTTGGAAAGCACTTGTTTCTGGCAAGAGTGGTATTGCACCAATCACTAAATTTGATGCAAGCGAGTTCACGACTCGGTTCAGTGGTTCTGTAAAAGACTTTGATGTCGAGCAGTACATGTCACGTAAAGATGCGCGTAAAATGGATTTGTTTATCCAGTATGGTATGGCTGCAGGCATACAAGCTGTAGAAGACTCGGGTCTTGAAATGAATAAACTCAATCCTGCTCGCGTTGGTACGGCTATAGGTGCTGGAATGGGTGGCATGCCGCTTATTGAGCAAAACCATGCAGCACTTTTAAAAGGCGGTCCGCGTAAAGTATCTCCTTTTTTCGTCCCTAGTACGATTATTAATATGATTTCCGGTCACCTTTCGATTAAATATGGCATGACAGGTCCCAACTTTGCGGTGACCACTGCTTGTACAACGGGTGTACATAATATTGGTTTTGCTGCCCGTACTATTGCTTATGGTGATGCTGATGTGATGGTTGCAGGTGGCGCAGAAGATGTAACTTGCCCATTAGCGGTAGCAGGATTTGGCTCTGCAAAGGCGCTTTCAACACGAAATGATGATCCACAAGCGGCAAGTCGCCCTTGGGACAAAGACCGTGATGGTTTTGTTATTGGTGATGGCGCAGGTGTAATGGTTGTTGAAGAATATGAGCACGCAAAAGCGCGTGGCGCGACGATTTATGCTGAACTTGTTGGTTTTGGTATGAGCGGCGATGCGTTCCATATGACATCACCACCAAGTGACGGTGCCGGCGCTGCAGCAGCAATGGTTAATGCAATCAATGATGCTAAAATTTCAAATGAGTCAATTGGCTACATTAACGCACACGGCACTTCAACACCCGCTGGCGACAGAGCTGAAGCGGCTGCGGTGAAGTCGGTATTTGGTGCTCACGCTTATGATTTGTTAGTGAGCTCAACAAAATCAATGACAGGCCACCTGCTTGGCGCTGCAGGTTCTGTTGAGGCGATTATCACCATCTTAGCACTTAAAGATCAGGTGGTCCCGCCAACACTTAACTTAGATAACCCTGATGAAGGATGTGATCTAGATTTTGTTGCACACACCGCCCGCGATTATAAGTTCGAGTATGGACTGTGTAACTCATTTGGTTTTGGTGGCACTAACGGCTCATTGCTTTTCAAAAAAGTATAGCCAGTTAACATCGACGAATTAAAAGCGCCTTGAGGCGCTTTTTTTTGTTTTTGTCAGTCAAATCATGAACTAGTTCACACAAATTCGGCTTTATATTAAAAGTTTATATCGAGCAGATTAACCTTAGTTAATCTGCTGATAAGGCACTAGAATATACTTATCTTTAGGCAGATACTGCGGTGTCAGCTCACGCTATGAGCTCTTGTAGATCTTATCTAAGGGACACGAAAGTGCTTAATCCAATTGTTATTCCTATCATGCCAATACTTGGCATTATTACTGCTAATATTAATGAGCTTATTCGTGGCGAATCATCAGCACGCTTACCGACATTGCAGTTAGGTGTTAAAACTTTCAACATGGCAGTTGCTGCTTTTAGCATAGTTTGGTTTGCCTTATTGATAGCGGCAATTGACGTGAGTAACGCCAATAGCGTTTTAGCGGGCATTGAAGTGATGGGGCTATTCTTGGCTGGCATTGCAATCTATACATTATTTAATGGCGGCAAATATTTGGGAGAGCGTTCTCAGGTATGGGTTTATCGCTTAGCTTTGCCGGCCGTATTAGCTGGTAGCTTTTTCGTTAGTCAGTTTGGCTAATACCAATCAGTATAAGGTTTGCTCGCTTGAAAAGAGTGTTTTTGCTGTTTACTTCTGTGTTGAATAAATTCGCAAGGGAGCAACCATTCCATCATTTATCCGCTTTGAATTAGTTTGCCAAAAACACGCTGAGTAGAACAAGTTCCTTTACTGATTGCTATAGAAGGTGCTGCTAGTGTGAATTTGGCGTAAGATACTCAATAGTCAGTAAATGTATTGAGGTCCTATATGGCGGGTTTAGAAAGACAGTTAACATTAAGGTTCCTGGCGGAGCCTGCTGATGTTAACTTTGGCGGTAAAGTTCACGGCGGCGCGGTAATGAAGTGGATTGACCTTGCTGGCTATGCTTGTGCGGCAGGCTGGAGTGGTAAATACTGCATTACGGCTTATGCAGGTGGCATTCGATTTGTTAAACCGATTCACGTGGGTAATATCGTCGAAGTAACCGCGAAGGTGATTTACACTGGCAGAACCTCCATGCACTTAGGGGTTGATGTTAAAGCTGGCGATCCTAAGTTCCCCGAGCGCCACTTAACAACCCATTGTGTGTTAGTTATGGTTGCCGTTGATGATGACGGACAACCAACCGCAGTCCCTGATTGGCAGCCAGTACTCGCTGCTGATATTGAGCTTCGAGAATCAGCCATTCGACTCATGGATATGCGTAAGAAGATTGGAGCTGAAATGCAAGCGCATGTGGATCTGCAACCTTCACTGCAGTGAGCCACGCACTATCTGCTTAATTAGTTGACTAAAGCTAGCCTAAGGGCTGGCTTTTTTATTGTCTGTTTAACGCTGTTTTATTTTATTATTAGCTATTAGAATGGGTAAAAATATTACAAACCTCCCTCTACAATAGGACGTAAAATGGCTAAAGTCGCATTCATTGGTTTAGGTGTTATGGGTTACCCCATGGCGGGTCACTTAGCAAAACACGGTCACCAAGTTACAGTTTACAACCGTACAGAGTCTAAAGCACAGGCATGGGTAAAAGAGTTTGCTGGTGAGTATCAAACTACCCCAAGAGCTGCAGCACAAGGGCAGGAGATTGTTTTTGTTTGTGTGGGTAATGATGATGACCTACGCCAAGTCACCTTAGGTGACAACGGGGCATTAGCCGGGATGATCGCTGGCAGTATCTTGGTGGATCACACTACAGCTTCAGCCGATGTAGCACGTGAAATTGCTGCCGCAGCCAAAGCACACAATATTGGTTTTATGGATGCTCCAGTGTCAGGTGGACAAGCGGGGGCTGAGAATGGTGTGTTGACTGTAATGGCTGGAGGCGAACAAGTCACATTTGATACTGCTAAGCCTGTTATTGACGCCTACGCTCGTTGTGCTGAGCTGCTTGGAGACGTGGGAGCAGGTCAATTAACTAAAATGGTCAATCAGATCTGTATTGCCGGTGTTGTGCAAGGCCTTGCTGAAGGATTACATTTTGCCCGTAGCGCAGGACTGGATGGCGAGAAAGTGGTCGAGGTGATAAGCCATGGGGCGGCACAGTCCTGGCAGATGGAAAACCGCTACCAGACTATGTGGAAGGGGGATTATGATTTCGGCTTTGCAGTGGATTGGATGCGAAAAGACTTAGGCATAGCGCTAGAAGAGGCGCGCCGAAATGGCTCTCATCTGCCACTCACCGCTTTAGTTGATCAGTTTTATTCTGAAGTGCAGGGGATCGGTGGCAAGCGTTGGGATACATCGAGCTTAATGGCCAAGCTAGAGAAGAACCGCAGCTAATGGCTTTAAAGTAGCAAATAGCAATTAAAAGTTCCCCATAAAAAAGGACCATGAGTATGGTCCTTTTTAGTCGCAGAGGCTAATGAAGTTACTCTGGCTCTACAACGATATGTTCAAGTTCAACAGCGGCAACATTATGCAGGGCGTCCATTGCTGCGCCTACCAAGGAAATCGTACCTTTAGAAGACTCAATCAATACGGCGCGATTGATCTCGCTGAAATCGCGGTTATGACGTGCCATGGTTGACAAGGCCATCTGCATTGGCTGCATTGATGGGTTAAACGCAGCGTTCTCAGCATAACGGCCACAATAGGTCGCACCATCTTTAGTTTCTAATACCACAGCGGCATAATTTTTGGTGTACGGCGCATAACTTAGGCTAGCGTGATCGAGCCCTTCAATAATCATAGGATCAGTAGAATCTAACGTCAGGGTATGCTGCTGCTTAGTCAACAAGGGCTCGGTAACGTTTAAGTCACTTGGCCCGAACGCATAAGGCAAGTAGTGCGTTAACGGCTCGATTTTCTGAGCGGGTAGATGGATCTTTACCTTGCTACCTTCAACCAACTCATTGATAAATTGACGACAATGTCCACAAGGTGATGCGTTGACTATGATGTCTTCAATAATGGTCTCACCGCTTAACCAAGCATGACTAATCGCGCTTTGTTCGGCATGAACAGAGTGAAAAAGCGCTTCACTGGGGAGCTCAATATTAGCGCCCATATAGATATCGCCGCTTTTGCCTTTGGCGATAGCACCAACGTAAAACTCACTAATCGGTGGTCTGGCTAAAGCCGCAGCAATAGGCAGTAACGCTAATAGTAATTCGTTAAGCTCCATGTTGCTTTTAGCTTGAAGCTCGCTTAGTTGCTGTGCATCGATATGGCCTGCAAAATCTTTATCGAGTAACGGCACAATTGCCGTTGCTAATGACTCAGGTAACTTAGCTATGCTTTTTAAGAAGCGGTCTTGCATACGCTATTTCCTTTATGTTAACGCTAATGAAATATCATTCTAGTAAGCTTGTTACATACAGAATGAGATGAAGGTCGCATTTATTGGCTATCAAATTTATAAGCTTCTAAGATAATGACACAAAGCGGCTAATAATTTTTGTTTAGATTCATCTTGCTCGGTTTCTTCGAGTAAGTTTTCTAGACGAATGATGTAATCAGGATCATTGAGTCTAGTTTGGCAGAATTCGCGCCAGCGGTACTGCTCTGAGTCACTTAAGGTTTCAGGGTAGTTACGTGCTCGGTATCTAAACAACATTTCGCCTAGGCGTTCGTCGTCAAAATCAAGCTCTATCGCCGCAAGGTTGCTTGCTTGTGTGTTGCGGATAATTTCGATTTTTGCTTTGTCTGCTGAACTGAAAAAACCGCCACTATACAAAGCTTGGTCGGCGTCTACGGCTCTGTCTTCGTGCTCAACATCAAATACTGCAACCAGCTTTTCTCTCAGCTCAGGGTGTAGCTTCAATTTTTTGTATTGCTGACGAGCAAATGCTTTATCAAAATCGAGTCTGGCAGCATTCTCGTCAGTTAACGTATTGGCAGCAGCAATAAAGGGACTCTTGTTGATATGGATTTGCTTTAACCCAATCGGTAACTCATCGGGTGCTAAGTCACTGCGACGGGTATACATGCGCTCACGAATTTCATCGACGCTTAATTCAAGTAACGGCGAGATATCCATCGCCAAATTAACGCAAATTACCGCATTTTTATTAGTAGAGTGATAGGCCACAGGTGCAATGATGGTGGTACAACCATTCAGTGCACTGATTTTAGAGCTAACATGCACAAGTGGCTTCATTTCAAGCACGTCAATTAACTTTGATACTGCTTGTTTTTGTCTCAGGCTAAAGTAATAGTCAAATAGCTTAGGTTGCACAGATTTAATCAATTTAGCCATATCGATAGTCGCATAAACATCTGACATCGCATCATGGGCTTTTTCATGGCTTAAACCATTGGCGACGGTAAGCTGCTCAAGTTTAAAACTTGGTGAGCCATCTTCTTTTTCCGGCCAATTTATGCCTTCAGGTCTAAAAGCGTAGCAGGCACGAACAAGATCGATAATATCCCAACGACTATTGCCGTTTTGCCACTCGCGAGCATAAGGGTCGATAAAATTACGATAAAAACCGTAGCGCGATACTTCATCATCAAACCGTAATGAGTTATAACCCACAACACAGGTCTTAGGCTGACTAAATAAGCCGTTAATTTTGTCCATAAACTCAGCTTCAGGCATACCTTTAAGGTTTGCTAGCTGAGGAGTAATACCCGTGATGAGTATTGCTTCTGGTGACGGTAGATAATCGTTAGCGACCTTACAATAAAAGGTTTCAGGCTCACCGATAATATTAAGATCCATATCTGTGCGCACGCCAGCAAACTGAGAAGGCCGGTCTTTCGCTGGGTTAGCACCGAAAGTCTCGTAATCGTGCCAGAAGAGGGTAGGTTGGTTATTTACAGACATAAATTTAGTGGCTATCACAAACAATAATTGTGGTTATCATAGCACTGGCATGATTTAAATGTCTTAGTTTCCTTATGACGGTCTGACCTAGTTGCTTGAGTTTAAGTCGGTCTCACTGCTGGATCGAAATAGTTAAGCGAAGTAGAATAGTCGGCTGTTTGAGATTTATGTTTAAACTGCTTTTTGGTTGGGTTCTGCTTACGTACCAATACTGATGAAAGCAGCCCAAGGAAGTCGAGCGCTAAAATAAACTTAGCTTATAGCTGATGATGGAAGACAATATCGGGCCCACTGAGCCTGACGGTTAACCACTCTTAAAAGGCTACAACGAAACTCACTGTGATCCTGCGCTGTTTTAACACTCTATAGGCTTATAACAGGCTTATGGCTAGATAACTAGAGTCAGAAATAAGCCTGAACTTAGATGGTTTGTTACCTGTATTGTAGTTGCCTATATTCCTTGATTGTCGTTCCGAATAATATTATCTGGTTTTGCTTACAAATGTAGGCAAGGCCCAGGAGATTGATTAATGATTTACCGCTGCCCGCTCTGTGAACAAGCTTTATCTAAAGATGATAAAACTTGGTATTGCGCCGCTAACCATAGATTTGATTGCGCTAAAGAAGGCTATGTGAATTTATTGCCAGTGCAAAAGAAGAAGTCTAATGATCCTGGTGATAATAAAGAGATGATGTTTGCGCGACGTGAGTTTCTTAACAAAGGGTATTATCAAGTTCTGAGCGATAAGGTAAATCTGTTAGCGAACGAGAATCTGCAAAATGCAGGTGTCGGTTTAGATATCGGTTGTGGCGAAGGCTACTACTCAAATCGTTTAGTTGAAAGCTTACCGAATGACTTTAGCTTATATGGTGTTGATATTAGTAAATCAGCGCTTAAATATGCCGCTAAACGCTATCCAAATATTTCGTTTAGCGTGGCGAGCGCATTTGATATGCCGTTCCCGGACAATAGCTTTGACTTCATGCTACGGATCTATGCGCCTTCTCTAGATGTTGAATTAAAGCGGGTGATTAAGTCAGGTGGGATCTTGATTACTGTATGTGCTGGCCCTCGGCATCACTTTGCGCTTAAAGAGCTCATTTACGATAACCCTAAAGAGCATACTGAGGAGTCTTCACAGATTGAGGGCTTTGAGTTGATCCATCAAGAACGAATAGAGCAAGAGTTAACTCTAACCGACGAAGCGGATATTGGACACTTTTTGAAAATGACTCCTTATAACTGGAAATTAACAGAAGATCAAAAATTAGCATTAGCTAAATCAGGGTTGAGTTGTCAGTTAGATTTCAAAGTAGAAGTCTTCCGAGCCTTATAAATCAAAGGTCGCAGCTTGGTGGTTGTTTTTTAAGCGATTGTGGGGTTGGATTTTCAAGTTTCACAATTTCAATTTTTGCTACATTTAGCAAGTTATAGAAATATAAGTAAAAACACCTCAAATATCGATGCGATAGTGTGTTGACATATGGTGAGAATGGTTTATAGTGTTTGCAGCTTGAAGGTTAGGCTTATTTTTATGTGTTCAATACGACAATGTTCGTCCTGTTAACATTAAGTAAACCGGCATTTTCCAGCTCTACTGCCGTTAAGGCTTTAATTTATATTTACAGGATTCAATATTATGTCTCAAGTTACTGGCGTTGTTAAGTGGTTCAACTCTGATAAAGGTTTCGGATTTATCGAGCAAGAGTCTGGTCCAGATGTATTCGTACACTTCCGCGCTATCAACTCTGACGGTTTCAAGACTCTTGACGAAGGTCAAAAAGTTCAGTTTACTGTTACTCAAGGTCAAAAAGGCCCACAAGCTGAGAACGTAACTGTAGTTTAAGTTACCAGCTTGATTAGCACTAGCTAATCACACAGAATTTTGAAGAGCCGTGGTTTACCACGGCTCTTTTTTCGTTTAAGCCTTTTATGATTCATACGGTAATGAAATATATATCGATACTCACTAGCCCTCTTTTACTTACCCTATCTATTTCCCTCTGAAAGCTTGTCAAAGCGCTGTCATTTCCCTTTCTATGCTGCTCAGCAATCAGCAATCAGCAATCAGCAATCAGCAATCAGCAATCAGCAATCAGCAATCAGCAATCAGCAATCAGCAAACCTGGAATAGTTTAGCGTTACCCAACGGAATTTCAGTTGTTTATACCAATGGGTATAAACCTAAGTGGCGGCGAATAATCGACTGGGGCTCGTTTGGGAGTGATAGTGCTTGATGCTAATACCAATCGTACTGAAGATATGAACAGTTCAGAACCTGTCAGTTTTTTCAATTCAAGGTGCATTGATGAAGAAATGCTTATTCCCTTTTTATTCGGTGCAATACTGAAACGGAATGTCTGAGAGCCTCACGTAGTAAGGGTTTCAAAGCTCTGTATACTGCGTTAGTTGCTCTCGATATAGAATAACTATTAGCTTCAATCATCCGTCTTACTCACAGAGCTTTTAACTCCCTCTGAATGACTACATCTTTAATGTTATTGGTATAAAACTGATTAAAAAAGAACGCTTATAAAAAACGGCGCCTAAGTAGCACCGTTTTGAGTCGTGTAATAATTTAAACGTTTGCTAGGGCTAGGAAAATAGCTTTTCTTCCAAGGTTCGACCTTTTAATATCGCTTTATATTGCCAGTTATGTTGTTTAAACAGGTTTAGCAAGGCCATTTCTATTGCATACACTTCTTCACTGTTATGCTTTATTAAGAACTGATTTGATTGACGTTCTTCGATTGAACTGATGTCAGCTAACGTCAATACTGCGTCAATAAGCGTAGTAGCGTCACATTGCTGCATCGTCAGCGTCAAATAGTCTTCGTGTTGGGACTCAGACATAGACACCGATTGGCTAAGCTGACCTTGTTCAAGATAAAGCACCTGGTCACATAATTTTTCAAGCTCATCTAAATTATGCGAACTAATGATAAATGTGGTTTTGCCTGATAGTGACTTGACTAGCTCACGTATTTTCTTCGCATTAGCAGGGTCTAAGCCTGCTGTAGGTTCATCAAGTAATACTAGCTCTGGTGATCCCATCAATGCCTGAGCGATAGCTACACGCTTTGACATACCATGACTTAATGACTTTGGTTTTTGCTTGGCGTTATCAGCCAGTTCAACCAATGATAATACCCGCATTGCCTCCGCTTTAGCATCTTTTGTAGAGAAGCCTTGTAAGGTGGCGAAGAGTGTTAACTGAGTGATGATGTCAAGATTAGGATCTAGCGCCGCATCTTGTGGTAGCGAAGCTATGCGGCCGAGTAATTCTTGGCTGCCAGGCGTTTTTCCGAGTAAAGTCACTTCCCCTGCTGTCGGCTTAATATAGCCGCATAATAGACTAAACAGGGTTGTTTTACCGGCCCCATTGGGTCCTACAAGGGCAATAGGGCTGCCAGCTTCAAGTGAAATATCGACCTGTTTGAGTGCCTGTTTATCACCATAGGACTTAGATAACCCTTTACAGCTAACTAAAATCATATTGCGCTCCTATTGATATACATCTTGCCTAAAAATAACAACACTAAGGCTTGAAGTAACGGTACTGGAGCGTACATAAAGCTGCTTAATCCTTGAGTATTAATCATTAACGAAATTTGTGAACCGGGAAGGATCCACTTTAGCTCACTAATAATAGGTAAGTAATTGTTAATGATTGCGATACTTATAGACATAGCTGCCCAGACAAGGATTGCGAATATGGTGGCTTGTCGTGCAGAGCTTGCATAAAGTGACAAAATTGCCATCAGTGCGGTGTATGGTAATAATACGATGATTAAATTTAGCGTAACCATAAGCCCCGATGTTAATGCGGGCAACAACAAGTTGGGGTCTCTACTTGTGGCAAGCACGATTGTTGCAATAACCGTTAAGCATAAGAGTATGCTTTGCAGTGCCATATGTCCGAGAAATCTGCCAAAAAACAGGCTGTCTCGCCCCACCCTCAGAGTTAAAAATCTAAAGGTTCCGCGAGATTTATCGGTTGCGAATTGGTCTGCGGAGACAAAAATACAGAACAGTGGAAAGATATAGAGCGCGGCTATCCAGTAAACGGCAAGTTCGGCAACGGGCCAATTGAATAGTTCACTGACCGCTTCTTGGCCAAAAATACCTTCGATTAATCCTCTAAAATCAGGATTAATTAAGAAGTTTGACGCACCGCTGATAGGGTAAAGTAAAATTAATAGCCAAACGAGGGCGA
Source organism: Shewanella sp. 125m-7 (assembly GCF_052977045.1). NCBI lineage: Bacteria > Pseudomonadati > Pseudomonadota > Gammaproteobacteria > Alteromonadales > Shewanellaceae > Shewanella > Shewanella sp. 125m-7. The sequence goes on along the minus strand of NZ_JBRILQ010000004.1, from coordinate 100,720 downwards.
ATGCAATTAGGGCAATTAAGCCTCTTGGGTTAAATAGCATTTTCTTGACTTCAAATTGAGCGAGTAAAAGCGTATTTCGAAGCATGCTATTGCTTTGGGGTTTGTTTTCCAAACTAATCCCTTATTGTTAGGAACGATAGTGGCAGTCAGGTTAACATCGATTTGAGCTTGGTGTTAACCTAAACAACATTATTGATAATTAATCGAGTAGGTCTTTTAGCTGCGACTTTAATTCAGCGAGCTCTTCTTCAAGAGCGCTAACTCTCATTTCAAGGTTGCTGTTTGTTTCTGGTATGGCACTAAGCTGGGGCGCTTGGTCTATCTCATCTTGATCAACCGCTGTAAACAGCTGGCGATAACGTGCTTCACGTTTACCTGCTTCTTTAGCAAGTTGCATGGTAAGCGGTGAATCGCGACGGTGTAGGTCATTAAGTGCGGCCTCTACTTCGCTAACATCGTGAAATTCGTGTAATCGGTTGCTGCGGGTTCTTAACTCTCCAGGGGTTTGCGGTCCTCGTAGTAACAGCAGACAAATGACAGCAAGTTCAGCAGGTTTAAGTTGTAGATCACTAAACTCAGTATTGCAGAATCGATGTTTATATTTAACGACGCGACTACCGAAACCAGATTGCTCTGATATGAGTCTTTTTTTAGCCAGACTATCTAATGTGTTTTGCACATCGGATTCACTGAGGTTGAGTACAGGCTCTCTACTCGTTTTTTGATTACAGCCAGAGGTTAAACTATTGAGGGATAATGGGTACTGCTCTGGAGTCGTGATCTCTTTTTCAAGTAAAACACCAATAACGCGGGCTTCGTGTAAAGTAAGTTCCATATTAACCTCTTAATAAAAAAGCATGACTTTGTTATAACAGAGCCATGCTTTATTGCAAAGAAGCTTTAGCCTACTTAGCTACGCAGTTGGTTGGTTTGCAAGCAAATAGCTTAGTCTTCTAAGCGGATCCCGTCAGGGGAGATAGTGATCTGTTTGTTTTTATAAAGACCACCGATGCTCTTTTTGAATGCTTTTTTACTCATAGATAGCTGTGAGTAAATCACTTCTGCATCAGTTTTATCGTTCAGAGGCAAGAAACCGCCCGCTTGCTTTAGCTTTATCATGATGGTTACAGAGTGTTTGTCTAACTCTTCTTTCGCACCTTTTTGCAAAATAAGATCAATTTTTCCATCACTTCGCATGCGCTTAATAAAGCCTTTTAACTTCTGTCCAAAGCTTAAACGAGTATAAACTTCATTTTTGTACAATACCCCCCAATGGGTATTGTTGATAATGGCTTTATAGCCAAGATCGGTTGAGCCACCTATGATAAGGTTTACTTCTTCATCTGCACAGAACTTAGGTTCCGAGAGGTCAAGAAACTTATCCACTTTTGCAGAGGCTACAATACGGTCGTCTACATGGCTGGTATAGATGTAAACCAAGTAGGATTTACCCACCTCGATTTCTCTATGTTGTTCACCAAAAGGGAGTAATAAGTCTTTTTCTAAGCCCCAATCTAAAAAGGCGCCATATGGACCATTTTCTTTTGCTTCGAGGTAAGCGAATTGACCGACTTGTGCGTAAGGACGCTTAGTCGTTGCAATGATCATATCTTCTGAGTCTAAGTAGAGGAACACATTGACCAAATCGCCCACGTGGCAGTCTTTTGGTACCGCTTTGCGAGGAAGGAGTACCTGGCCCATCTCTTTAGCGTCTAAATAGACACCAAAATCAACTTGTTTGACGACTTCGAGCTTACAGGTTTTACCGATCTGGATCATGATGTTCTCTACTTTAAAAACAGTAACGATTAAATTCTGCTGCGATTATAGTGGAAAACATTTCAATATGCTTTAGCTCGCAGAAACTATTGCGCCGATGAACATTATTTACTGTAATTAAATGCAAGGATTTATCACGTTTTTTAGGGGAAAGGGTAGGTATTGTTATCACCCTATTATAAGGTGATAAAAGTTTAGCTTTTAATTGGCATGTAATGCGCTTTTGAGTCTTGCAATCTTTTGAGTCTCAAGGTTTAATTGCGCCGCAAAAAATATCCTATAAAATTGAATTGTCCGCCAATTCATCTTTTTAAGGGAGTGGCCGTACGCGGTTTGGTAATATTGAAGTAACAAATAGATTTTTATGGGATGCGTTTTTCCTGCTAGGTTTAAAGATAGAGGTTTATTCGTTACCATAAAAATAGGTATCGCCTGTACTCGATGAGGCATTTTTGGCAAGAGTTAGTACTGACTAGGTTTGTATCTGGTATTTTTGAGTATTAATTTGAACAATTTGTACTTTATATAGGTAAATCAGAATATTTTGATTTAAACAATCGCAAGTTGATGTAAACCCCCTAGGGGCGGTCAACTTATTTGAATACAAATAGACAGGTTAGGACAAATATGAGCAATTGGTCTATTGATGACGCACGCGCAAGTTATAACGTAAACCACTGGAGCCAAGGACTTTACGGCATTAGCGATGATGGCGAGGTGACAGTGTCACCGGATCCAAGTCGTCCGGATTGTAAAATTGGTTTGAACGAAATGGCGAAAGACATGGTTAAGTCGGGTGTGGCTTTACCTGTACTTGTGCGTTTCCCGCAGATTTTACATCATAGAGTAAATAGTCTGTGTCAGGCGTTTAATCAGGCGATTCAAAAGTATCAGTATGAATCTGATTACTTGCTCGTTTATCCTATTAAAGTTAACCAACAACAAACCGTTGTTGAAGAGATCTTGGCCAGCCAAGTGGCAAAAGAAGTGCCACAGCTAGGTCTTGAGGCTGGTAGTAAACCTGAGCTAATGGCCGTACTTGCAATGGCACAAAAGGCGAGCTCGGTCATTATTTGTAATGGTTATAAAGATAAAGAATATATTCGTTTAGCGTTAATCGGTGAAAAGCTAGGTCATAAGGTTTACATCGTTCTAGAGAAGATGTCAGAACTTAAAGTTGTTCTTGAGCAAGCGAAAGAGCTAGGTGTGACGCCTCGTTTAGGTCTTCGCGTTCGCTTGGCTTTCCAAGGCAAGGGTAAGTGGCAGGCAAGTGGCGGCGAGAAGTCTAAGTTTGGTTTGAGTGCCGCTCAGGTGCTGCAGGTAATCAACTCGCTCAAGCAAGAAAATATGCTTGAGTCACTGGAGCTACTGCACTTCCATTTAGGCTCTCAGATCGCCAATATCCGCGATATTCGCCAAGGGGTGAGTGAAGCGGGCCGTTTCTATTGTGAGCTGATGAAGCTTGGCGCAAACGTTAAGTGTTTTGACGTGGGTGGTGGTCTAGCGGTTGATTATGATGGTACTCGAAGCCAAAGTAGCCATTCAATGAACTACGGCCTGACTGAGTACGCCAACAATATCGTCAGTGTGTTGACCGATATGTGTAAAGAGTATGAACAGCCGATGCCGAGAATTATCTCTGAGTCTGGCCGTTACTTGACTGCACATCACGCGGTATTGCTAACAGATGTGATCGGTACTGAAGCGTATAAGCCTGAAGATATTCAACCGCCGGCAGATGATGCACCTCAGTTATTGCACAATATGTGGCAGTCATGGGTTGAAGTGAGTGGTAAAGCTGATCAGCGTGCGCTAATTGAGATTTTTCATGACTGTCAGAGTGACTTAACAGAAGTGCATTCGCTGTTTGCTGTTGGCCAGGTAGGTCTCGCTGAGCGCGCGTGGGCAGAACAAGTTAACTTGCGTGTTTGTTATGAGCTACAAGGCAGCATGAGTGCTAAGTATCGCTTCCATAGACCGATTATCGACGAGTTAAATGAAAAGTTAGCCGATAAATTCTTTGTTAACTTCTCTTTATTCCAATCTTTACCTGATGCCTGGGGTATTGATCAGGTGTTCCCTGTGATGCCATTATCTGGTTTAGATAAGGCGCCAGAGAGAAGAGCGGTAATGTTAGACATCACTTGTGACTCTGACGGTACAATTGATCAATATGTTGATGGTCAAGGTATTGAAACAACACTGCCAGTACCCGCTTGGACGCAAGAGAGTCCATATTTAATTGGTTTCTTTCTTGTTGGTGCATATCAAGAGATCTTGGGTGACATGCATAACCTATTTGGTGATACCAACTCGGCAGTTGTACGCTTAGATGAAGATGCTCGCACGAATGTTGAGTCAGTACTCGCTGGTGATACGGTCGCTGACGTGCTGCGCTATGTAAACCTAGATGCGGTATCATTTATGAGAACCTATGAGGAGCTCGTTAATAAGCATATCGCAGAAGATGAGCGTGCTAATATTCTAGAAGAATTACAGCTAGGCCTTAAAGGCTACACTTATCTAGAAGACTTCTCTTAACAGAGAGGAGAGCAACGCGTAAGCGTTGTGACTATGGTAAAAATAGTCTGTTTGCTATAACCAGCTTTAAGTTCGCTTGAAGCTGGTTTTATTTTTAAGTCAGTATAAAACGTGTTAGTTAGCTTAAGTAGCCACTTTAATCTCTATTTTCATTTAATGGATATTGAAAGACGTTTACATCGTTAACGAGTCGATATTTTTAGGGGCCCAGATAGGATGTTTTTTGAAGGTTCAGAAAAGAAAATAGAGCTGCAGATCAATCCTTGTTGTGCTTCATTACGCTCTTTACCTCACTCTTTTTGGCAGCAGGTATTAAGCCTTGCTGATGCCGAGATCCTGTCGAGCCTGTCAAATGCCTATTGTGACGCTTACGTGCTAAGTGAATCGAGTTTATTCGTTTGGCAGCATAAGGTGCTCCTTATCACGTGTGGCAATACGCGATTAGTTGATGCGGTGATCTTCATCATTGATAAAATCGGAATCGACCATATATCAGACTTAAGCTATCAGCGTAAAAGTGAGTTTTTATCTTATTTGCAGGCTACACGATTTGAAGATGACGTTGAAAAACTTCAAAATAAACTCGCAGGTACAGCTTATCGTATTGGGCATTTAGATAATCATCATCACTATCTTTTCCAGAGCACGCAAGCACAAGTACAGAAAGCGAGTGCAAGTTTGTTGATGTATCACATCAAAGGTGAGGTTGCTCAGTACCTTCGAAGTGATAGGCAATCGAGTGCAGAAGTACGAAACTTATTAGGGCTAGATCGTTTACTACCCGAGTTTGAATTTGACGATTACCTTTTTCAGCCTTGCGGCTACTCAATCAATGGACTGTTTGAAGACAAGTTTTTAACCATACATATCACACCACAAGAGCGGAGCTCTTATGTGAGTATTGAAACAAACTTGAGTTTTACACCATTTACGTTCAATATTTTCTCTGACTTGTTAAATATATTGAACCCCAGCAGTTGGGACATCATTGGCATGAATATGCAAGTAGACAATCTCGACTTCCCTTCACATCGAAGGCTAGCGAGTTGTGAACTACAGTTAAATCAGCACAATGACTTTACTTATAATCACTATATTCAAGCAAACAGCGAGAGACTGTTAGCAGAAGTATTGTGACTCTAGACACTTTATGGAGTATGTATGACCACTATTGCAGATAAGCCAGATTATTCGCTTTACTCAAATGCATTTGGTTACTTAAGACAGCCGTTAGACTTTAAACCGCTTGAAGGCGATGCAGATGTCGTAGTACTAGGCTTACCATTTGATATGGCGACTACTGGCCGCTCTGGTGGCCGTATGGGCCCAGGCGCCATTCGTAACGCTTCAGTCAACTTGGCGTGGGAAGAGACCCGTTGGCCTTATCAGTTTAAACTAAGCGACCACGTGAAAATCGTTGACGCGGGTGACTTAGTTTATAACTGTGGTGATTCAGCTGACTTTACCCAGCGTGTTGAAGACTTTGCTACCAAAATTTTAGAGGCTGACAAAGCGATGTTGAGCTTTGGTGGCGATCACTTTGTGACTTTACCATTATTACGTGCTCACTATAAAAAGCATGGAAAAATGGCACTGTTGCACTTTGATGCGCATACCGATACATATAGCCAAGGTAGCAAGTACGATCACGGTACTATGTTCTACCATGCACCAATTGAAGGCCTTATCGCAGCAGAAAACTCAATTCAAGTGGGTATTCGTACTGAGTATGATACTGCAAATCACCTGTTTAAAGTGATTGACGCTGCAGCAGCGAATGACATGACCGCCGATGAAATCGTGGCGCAAATTCGTGAGCGCGTGGGTGATATGCCGTTATATGTAACTTTTGATATTGACTGCTTAGATCCAGCTTTTGCTCCAGGCACGGGTACTCCAGTTTGTGGTGGTTTAACAAGTGACAAGGCGATGAAGATCATTCGCGGCTTAAAAGGCATGAAGATTGTTGGTATGGATGTGGTTGAAGTTGCACCTGCTTATGACAGCGCAGAAATCACCGCGTTAGCTGGCGCCACTTTAGGTTTAGAAATGCTGCACGTTTGGGCAGAGTCTAACGGTAAAGTTAAATAATCCCGTCTATATCAGTTTCAGTCTGACTAAGTCATCTTCATCTACTGACTAGGTGAAAAAATTTGCAACTAGGTGGGGTCAAAAGGCTCCCGAACTTTGCTTAAGATTGTTATCATTAAAGAAGCGCTAATTAAAGCGCTTCTTTTTTTTAGGTTCGATGAAAGGATTGATAAATGTCAGAACTTAGCGATATCAGGCGTGAATACACATTAGGCGAGCTACATAGCGAAGATGTCCCCAATGACCCTATGGACCTGTTTAACGCTTGGCTTGAAGTTGTCCGAGACTCACAAATTCAAGACCCTACCGCGATGTCGGTCGCGACGGTTGATGAAAATGGCCAACCCTTCCAACGTATAGTGTTGCTGAAGCGATTTGATCATGATGGTTTTGTGTTTTTTACCAATCTCGAAAGTCGCAAAGCTCAACATATTGCTAATAATGCACAGGTGAGTATTTTATTCCCATGGCACAGCCTTGATAAACAGGTAGCAGTGACGGGTATTGCAGAGCCGCTATCTAAAACTGAAGTGCTTAAATACTTTATCAGCCGACCTAAAGAGAGCCAAATAGCGGCTTGGGTGTCGAAGCAGTCGAGTCCTATCAGTGCTAGAAAAGCGTTGGAAACCAAATTTGCCGAGATGAAGGCTAAGTTTTCTAAAGGAGATGTCCCTTTGCCTAAGTTTTGGGGCGGCTATTTAGTTCGACCTAAAAGTATCGAGTTTTGGCAGGGCGGAGAACATCGTCTACATGATCGATTTATTTATACCAAAGCGGGTAATGACTGGGAACACAGTCGTTTAGCGCCATAATTTAAAAACAATAAAGCCGCACATTCTGCGGCTTTATTGTTTTTATCAGTTTTAAGATTAACGGCTTTATGGCAAATGAGCAACTCTGCTGCTTTACTCGTTTTAATTCTCCTTCTTTATTTTGTCGCAAGTAAATTACGCTAGATAGATGAAGATGCCCTAATATAATAGTAAAAATGGGTCTACGTTGTAAAAAGCTCATCGTGTTTGCTTTAAGTCTGCTAAATTAGCATTGTCTTAATGTGGATGTTAAACCTATTACTACCTTAACGAGAGGGAAGGACAATGAAGAGTATTATCACAGGTTTATTATTACTGCCTTTGTCATTTTGTGCATCGGCTGCAACATGGGACGTTGATAATAACAGTTCCAATGTAAACTTTATCTCGATAAAAAAAGGAGATATTGCCGAGGTTCATCACTTTAAATCAATATCAGGAACGCTTAATAACAAAGGGCTGTTCAATTTTTCAATCTCGTTAGCCAGTGTCGCGACCAACGTCGATATTCGTGATGAACGCATGGACTCCCTGTTATTTGAAGTGGATAAATATCCCAAGTTAACCTTATCGGCGAAAATTGATCCTAAGCTAGTGCAGGATATGCCTGTTGGATCAGTTAAGGAGGCGGTGATTGATGCAGAAGTGGATCTACATGGTAAAAAGCAAAACATGTCTTTTACTGTGAGTATTGCTAAATTATCAGAGTCCCACCTATTAGTTGCCAGTGTGATGCCTGTGATTGTCAATGCCGACAGTTTTGGACTGTCTGCTGGAGTTGAAAAACTTAGAGAAATTGCGGGGTTATCGGCGGTCAGTAAAGCTGTGCCAGTCTCTTTCATTCTTAATTTGACGCAAGAGTAAGCATTCTTAGTATGTTGCTACTTAGCCTAGAGTTAGGTTAAGTGATGCCGGGTAACTTATTATTTTTTTAAGTAATATAGGCGTGTAAGACACTCAAGAACCCGAGTTCAGGTTAGTTATGCCACTAAAGGCTCAGGCTCAGCGTTAAGCTTGAGACTTGGGCTTTTTTTTTAATTTTAGATGATTACAATTGAGTAAAAACTCAGATAATATCCCTGTACGAAAATTAAGAATAATGTTGTTTAGGGCTTTTGACTTTTTGAACAGCATAAAAATAACACATTTATGTGTTTTAGGTTGAGCATGGTTACCGACAAAGACGGGTATATACACCTGATTCAGTATTTGACTGAACATTTAGGCATATTTGAAAACTCGCAGCAAAAAAGTGTTACTGAAGACACGGTTATGGAACTGTTTGAAGAGCAGTTAGCCGCACAGATTATCATGGTCTGTGGGCAAAATCCTTCTTTGACTTTTAGCCAAAGAAACCTAGTGATCCGAGAAGTTGACTCTATCGTTTATGATCTTGAAGAAATTTTAGCAAGAGTCTCAGGCCACAAAGCAACTGCAGAACAGTCCTTGTTTATTACAGAGTTTTCGTGCCTTATTAAAAACTTGTTTGATCAAGAAATCGCAATAATGATCGCCGCTTAACATTATATTTAGTTACAGTATTATCGCTCTCTCTCCTTGTTGGGTTTTGCCTAAAGACCTAATGTTGCAGTATTGGTAGAGGAGCGAGATATGTTGAACAACGTCAGAAAGTCTATGGATAGACAGCATGTATTTGTCTATACATGCCTGCTACTGTTTTGGTTTTTGATAAGACTCTTTAATGAATATGCTTTCGACTTTAGCTGGGGATTTTTACCCTTGGTTATCTCGTTGCCATTCGTCCCTTTTATCTTAGTGTGGCTGGCAGTGCAGTTTTATCGGCACGTTACGCGACTTAACACTCAACTTCGTCGAAAATGGCATTTATGGCACTGCATTTGTACCGCGGCGTTGTTCAGTTTATTTGTATTTCAATTTATTTATTAAACGCAGCGAGTAGCATTTTTATTGGCCAATTATAGGCCTTTATTTCGATTCAGTAGCAAGCTTCTATACAGCTTAGCTATGTAATAGTCTCAACCACTTTATTCACCTCCAAATCTTGCTATCATAAACGCAAGGTAATTTATGTTGTTTATTAAACGAGTTAAGGAATCACGATGCTTAAAAAAGTGGGATTGTGCTTATTGATCTTGGCGTCATCTTTATCGGCGACTGCAAGCGATAAAGCGGTGATAGGTTCAGCCGCAAGAATGTCGGTAGCACCTGCAGAACTCTCTTACGTTGCACGCATCGATACGGGGGCCGTCAATACCTCTCTGCATGCTTTTGATATTGAAGTAGAGGGGGGGAGCGCTAAAAATATGAAAGACAATATTGGTAAAATGGTGTCTTTTACAACGCAGAATAATAAAGGTGAGAAAAAGCGCTTAAAAGCTAAAATCGTTAAAACATCGACAGTGAGTAACTCCCAGGGGACAGAAACCCGTTACATGGTTGACTTAGATGTCGGCTTTAAAGGCAAAGAACGTAAGGTTCGTGTCAATTTACGCGATCGCAGCCACATGGACTACAAACTGTTAATTGGTCGCAATTGGCTTAAGGGACGCTATGTCGTCGATGTGTCAGAAAAGAAGCTTATTGGCCCAACGGCGCCGATTAGTATTGTTGAATCTGGTTTAATATTTAAAACCCGAATTGATACCGGTGCGGTTGAAAATTCGCTACATGCCTATGACATGAAGATTGAAAATGAAGATCCTGACATGGAAAAAAATGTTGGTAAGGTGATTCATTTTACAACTGAGAATGAGAAAGGTGAGTCGCATGTGGTGAAGTCTCGTATTGTTGAAACGTCGCTTATCCGTAATGCCCAAGGTAGTGAGATCCGCTATATGGTAGAACTTAACATAGGTGAGCCGGGTCAGGAGTATAAAGTGAAGGTGAATCTACGAGACAGAAGTAAGATGTCTTATAAGCTGTTAATTGGCCGTAATTGGTTACAAGGGCATTACATCGTGGATGTTTCACGTTAAAAAGCATAAAACCAAATAAACGAAGGCCGTACATTTATTGTGCGGCCTTGTTATTTTAGCCCATCATGTTTATACCCAAACGACTTGAACATGCTCATTTCAGAGGCCTTGCGCGAGTTCAATTCTAGGCGTATTAGCGTAGGAATGGTAACTCCCTTTTAAGCTAGTGCAACAACGAAGTGGGCTTGCGCAAAGCCTTCTTCGATGGGTTTTAATGCACTTTCTGCTGCGTTATTGATCTTGCTAAGGGAACAACCATTAACTGCAATCAATGCCTTGCTTAAAGCGCATTAAATTCCCACTGAACCCTGCATCTTCAGGTGGCTTGGGTATAAGGCAATAAAATGAAAAAGTTAACTTATCTAGATGGTGGGGTATTTATCATTCCGCAACGATTAGTGTATAGGTTAATAAGGTTTTGTAATCAGTTTCAGGGAGTAACGGTGTAACCATCAACTCTCCTTTAAATTCACTTTTTAACCAAACTGATAGCGCAGAAAGGGTCCCTTTCACTTCGTTACTCTTTAATACTTGCTGTAGATGCGATAACTGCGTTTCGCCGAAGCCTTTGCCGTTATCATACACTTTCACCATGATTAGATTATGGTCTCTACTCAGGCAAATTTTCATTTTTTGTTCTGGGCTTTTTTGAGGGAACGCATCATTTATAGTATTGCTGATAGCGCGGTAAAAAATCAGCAAAAAGTGCCAATGGATCCCATCAACGACCATTCTAGAGTCACTTTCTATATTTAGCTCGATTTGCTTTGATGCTAATTTGGGCTGTAATAGGGCGACAATGTGCTCAAGTAACAATACTAAGTCGATGGGTTTAGCGATATAGTCCTGGGCCGAAAACAGGTACTCCAAGTGCCTTAAACGCACGGTTTGCTCTGCTAATTCTGAGTTAAAGTCTACGATAGGCAATTCGCCTTTCGCTAACTTGTAGGCATTTGCAGCTAAATCATCTTGCTTTCTAAAGATGGGTTTCACGATTGCGGCAACAAGAGAGGGGTATAGCGTTTGATTCTCAAGTTTTACCTTTTCGAAGTTATTTCGACGGTTAATTTCCAATTTTGCTTGTTCACTTTCACTTAGTAGTCGCTTATTGATTTGTTCGAGTTGCTCAATAAAGCGAATATTGTCTGATGTTTCTCTTCTAAGAATTTCAAACTGGGCTTTCTTTTTAAGCTCTACCTCTTTGGTTGCACTGATATCGAAAGCGATGGTCCCGACTGAGCAAACCTGTTGTTGGCTGTCTAGAATAGGAAATTTTGTCACGAGATACGTATGCTGTACCCCGGCTTTGGGGAAGGCTTGCTCGTAACTTAACTCCAATTTGTCCTCTATAACCTTGAGGTTTTTCTCATGGTTTATTAGGGCTATTTCTTTTGGCATGATAAGTCGGTCTTTTATACCTATAACATTTTCACGCTTGCGAGAAAGGGTATGGCAAAACTGGTCGTTGACCAGGGTGAATTCACCTTTTAAGTTATTAATAAATATTAAGTTATGAGCAGAGTTAAGTACTGAGTTTAGCTGTTCTTTACTTTCTTTTAAATCAGATTGTGCTTCCTGTTGCACATCTAATTGTTGCTCTAGAGCAAGGTTTGTTGCGTCTAAACTCGATAACGCTATCTCTAATTGGCGAGTGCGAGAGCTAAATGCTTTGGCTAGTAGACCTATTTCATCATTACGGGTGGTTGCTTCCAGCTCAATTTTGGCCGCATTATCGTCATTGAGCGCCTGCACCATACGACTGATGGGGTTTATAAATAGCTTGTTTTGCATGATAAAAAGTAGCATCAAAGCAATAATTTGTATGCTGACTAAATAGATACCAACAGAGCTTGCTAGAGATTGAGTATTGTAAGCAATGCTCGATATTGGCGTAACTAATACAATTTTCCAATAGGTCCCAGGCATAAGAAAAATAGTCACAATCACAGGTTCTTTGAGCCTTGGGTCGCTATCTAGCTTCAGGCTGGCAACAAGTTCTACTTGAGAGCGTTTTTTATTGGCGTTCTGATTAATTAACGCGATGAGTTTTGCACGCTCATGGAGCGGCACATTCGCGATAACCTTTTCAAGTTGCTTCTCCTCGTAAGCTTTCGTCGTGTTGGCGGCGAGGATAAAATCGGCATCAATTTTTGTAATAGTGTCTTGTAAAGGGCCAAATTCACGATGTTGTTGAGAGAAGATGGATAATGGCTGAAATAACTCATGGCTATCAACGGGGGATTGATGTTCTAAATGGATATCAGGATAGGACAGCAGGCGATTTTGTTGGTCAAGGGCAAACACGTAGCCACCTTGGCTGGAAATCGCGGTATTGAAGAAATTATCAATGCTGGATAACGCGATATCAACAGTCGATACCCCGATAAACTGGTGTTCTGACCACATAGGTACTGAGGCGGTTATCATTGGGGTTTGAGTAAAAGGGTCGATATAAGACTTTGACCAATAAGTGGTGTCGGTAGGGTAATATTTAGCTGGAACATACCAATTTTCGGTGTAATAAGGGGCTATGTCATTCGCGTTATAATCATTAACTTGAATGAGTTCCCCTGCAAGATCACGCGCCCAAAAATAGCTATGCTTTTCTTTATCACGGTCAAAGCGAAAGGGTTCTGCCCAAATACCGCCGCCTAATATCACGTCTTGTTGGCCAGGTTGGTCTAACAATGCTGGGATTGCGAGATTTAATAGGTCGCTCTGATGTTGGTATAGCTCTCCCAGTGTGCCTAAAGACACGGCGAGGTTTTCTATCCGGTTGGTTTTTTGCTGCAATTTTGCGGCAATGGTTTTACCTAAATTGATACTTAGAGATTGTTGATTGTCAATTAAGCGATCTGTCTCAATGGTTTTTAAAAACCAAACACTAGCAATGATAATCACCGCTGCGACAAATAGTTGAACCATCATGAATTGCATCGGCAAGCTGGAACGCCAATGGGTCAGTTTAACGTGTCTTGTATTCGATTTAGCCATGAGCGTTATTTTCTCTGGTAAGAATATCCCGTTAATTAGCATCCGTACTGAAAAAGGAATGAGGCTTTTAAAGTTGTTTACAGCATATTATACAAGTCTTGTTATTTTTTTGTAAAACAAACAGGTGCAACTATCTGTAAAGACACTTTCTGTAATGACACTTTGGGAGTGAACACTTGTTAAACAAAAAAACAGCCTGAAGGCTGTTTTTTTTGTTTGCTCTAAACAGTCGTCATACTTTTAGGCCAATGAGTAGTTGATCTAATTGCTCGGCAGTCGCATACAGTTCATCACAGCCGGAAACAGATTGGTTTGCTGATTGCTCTACGTCATGCGATTGATTACGAATATCCGTTAAATTGGTGGCGATCTCATTAGCCACTGTTGATTGTTCTTCTGCCGATGTGGCTATTAAGACACTCATTTCATAGACTTTGGCGCTGTGGTGGGCAATCCCTTCCAAGTCTTTACCTGTATCTAACACATGCTTCTTGCCTTCTTCCGCTTTTTCCACCGTACGGTTCATTACCTGTTTAAGGTTGCGGGCACCCGATTGCAATGCTTCAATCATGGTTTTAATTTCAACCGTTGCAGCTTGAGTTCGACCAGCAAGGGTTCTTACTTCATCGGCAACGACAGCAAAGCCACGTCCCTGCTCGCCAGCTCGGGCAGCTTCAATGGCAGCGTTTAATGCCAGCAAATTAGTTTGCTCTGAAATGGCATTAATGGTGGTGACCACTTCATCAATTTTAGCTGCGTTTTCATTGAGGTTATTAACAGCATCAGAGGCTGCGCCAATTTCATTTGATAAACTGCCTATAGCGTCCACTGTAATGGCAATATCACGGGATCCCGCTTCAACTTGTGTATTTGCCTCTTGGGTTTCGCTTGATGAAAGGTCGGCATTACGCGCAACTTCTATAACGGCTGCGGTCATCTGCTCCATTGCCGTTGCTAAGGAGTCAATATGCTGACGTTGATTCATGGCTAGAGATTGCCCTTGTTCAGCCGTGTTTCTAAAGGCTTGCACGACATTACGGATCTGTGAGCTTGCACTTGTCATCTCATTAACAAGCTTATGTTGACGCTCAACTAAAGTATCAATGCTAATTGCAAGGATACTAAATTCATCTTTTACTTCAAAAAAGTTTAGTCGGCCGGTTAAATCCCCGTCAGCCGCTTTTTTAAGCGCCATAACATTGGTAAAAAGTGCCCCTCCAACGAAGCTGGAAATATAGTAACTGGTCAATAATATAATCGAGATTAATACCGCAACAGCGGCATAGGCGATATATTCATTATGGATGTCGTTACTTTGTTGGCTATACAAGGTGGTAATAAGGCCATTTGCGCTGACTGGGCTCACGCTTTCAATTCTATTGCCATCCACTCGTGTGTCACCACCACTTTCTGCGGTTGTTGCCAGTTGCGTTGGAGAGGTTTGCTGAAGACTAAGAGTGATATCACCAGTTATTGCATTTACAAAGTGGGCTCGGTTTTCCTCTGGAATATATTGATAAGCCGCATCCAGTGCATTATTGAGTTTTTGGTTAAACTCTTGGGTTTGTGAAATTTGGCTATCGATTAGATTCTGTTTGTATTCACTATTAAGAAAAATAGCCAAGCCTACAAGCGTGATGATGGGAATGATTGCCAATAATGCGAATTTTGTTTTTAGTGTCATGTGGATAAGGTATTTATCCACCCAACGGAACTTAACTTCTTTCATAATGTTCTCTTTTTATTAATCGCCGACCTAGCTATTTATCGGAAGGTAAGGCCATTTCTTAACCCTTTTTTTTAGAATTGATAGTCTGTTGGCTGAATTTTATTCGTTAGTGTTTTTAAACCGTTGAATACTAATGTTTCTAGTTTGTAGTCATTCTTACTAAAATTGTGTGCTAGTCATTAGCTTTATTGCAGGTGTTGTGACTTTTGGTGTGCATTTGGAGTTTGGCAGACTTGCTGGTGGATAAATGCTTGATGCATTTTAAGCTCATTTAGCAAATCCTTGTATAAGGACTAAACAAAATAGGCAGTTAGCACAGTAAAAGGTGAATTAGTCCTAGTCAAATGTGCCTGTCTAACGTAAAATTTTAGTCTTTTTCTATTTTCACTAAGAAAATACGTTTGCCCAAAAGTCGTAGGTCTAGCACTTACTTGCACTGGAAGAGATGATGTCACAGTTAACAGAGATCGTAGAACAGGCTTTAGCCGCCATCGAAGGAGCTACAGATTTAAAAGCTCTCGATGACCTCCGTGTCGATTACCTTGGTAAAAAAGGTCAAATCACCGACATGATGAAAATGATGGGGAAACTTCCTCCAGAAGAGAAGCCTGCTTTTGGTCAAGCAGTGAACCAAGCTAAGCAAGCGGTTCAGCAGCAGCTTTCTATTCGCATTGAAGGCCTTAAAGCGGCTGAACTTGAAGCGCAATTAAAAGCTGAAAGCATTGATGTCAGCCTTCCTGGTCGTCGTATTGAAAACGGTGGGCTACACCCAGTTACGCGCACCATTGAGCGTATTGAAGCTTTCTTTGGTGAGCTTGGTTTTATCGTTAAAGATGGACCAGAAATCGAAGATGACTTCCATAACTTCGATGCATTAAACATCTCTGAGCATCATCCTGCTCGTGCTGATCATGACACGTTCTACTTTAACCCTAAAGTGATGCTACGTACGCAAACTTCAGGCGTGCAGATCCGTACTATGGAGCATGAGAAGCCTCCTTTACGTATTATCTCTCCAGGACGAGTATATCGTAACGACTACGACCAAACTCATACTCCTATGTTCCATCAGGTTGAAGGTTTATTGGTTGCTGAGAACGTAAACTTCGCAGAACTGAAAGGAATTTTGCACGACTTCTTACGTAATTTCTTCGAAGAAGATTTAGAAGTGCGTTTCCGTCCATCTTACTTCCCGTTCACTGAGCCTTCTGCTGAAGTTGACGTAATGGGTAAGAATGGTAAGTGGTTAGAAGTATTAGGTTGCGGCATGGTACATCCAAACGTACTGCGCAGCGTTGGTATCGATCCTGAGAAATACTCGGGCTTTGCATTCGGTATGGGCGTTGAACGTCTTTCAATGTTGCGTTATGGCGTTAATGACTTACGTTCATTTTTTGAAAACGACCTACGCTTCCTGAAGCAATTTAAATAAACGGAGCTGTAATAGCATGAAATTTAGCGAATCTTGGCTTCGTGAGTGGGTTAACCCAAGTGTTAACCGCGACGAATTATCACACCAAATTACCATGGCCGGTCTTGAAGTGGACGGCATTGAGCCTGTAGCGGCAGATTTTAGCGGTGTTGTTGTTGGTGAAGTGGTTGAGTGCGGTCAGCACCCAGATGCTGACAAACTACGTGTAACTAAAATCAATGTTGGCGGCGAAGAGCTAATCGACATCGTGTGCGGTGCATCAAACTGCCGTTTAGGGCTTAAAGTTGCAGTTGCTATGGTTGGCGCTGTGCTACCTGGCGATTTCAAAATCAAAAAAGCTAAGCTACGTGGCCAACCATCATTTGGTATGTTGTGCTCATTTGGCGAGCTTGGCGTTGATATCGAAAGCGATGGCATCATTGAGTTGCCACTAGATGCACCTGTTGGCCAAGACGTACGTGAATACTTAGATCTAAACGATGCTGTCATCGATGTAGACTTAACGGCTAACCGCGCAGACTGTTTAGGTATGGCTGGTCTTGCTCGTGAAGTTGGCGTGTTAAACCGTCAATCGGTTACAGAACCGACTTGGGATGCGGTTGAAGCGACAGTTGCTGATGCAGTTACTGTTGACATTCAAGAGCCTCAAGAATGTGGTCGTTACTTGGGCCGCGTTATCAGAAACGTTAACGTTAAAGCTGACACACCACTATGGATGCAAGAAAAATTGCGTCGTAGCGGTATCCGCTCTATCGATCCAATCGTTGATATTACGAACTTCGTGTTGATTGAGTTTGGTCAACCAATGCACGCGTTTGACTTAGCTAAGTTAGACGGTGGTATTGTGGTTCGTAAGCCTAACGGCGAAGAGAAACTGACTCTGCTTGATGGTAACGAAATCACTATCCCAGCAGGTATGCTGATTATTGCTGACCAAGTTAAGCCATTAGCACTTGCGGGTGTATTTGGTGGTGAGCACAGTGGCGTAACCACTGAAACCACAGATATCGTACTTGAGTGTGCTTATTTTGCACCTTTAGCTATCCTAGGTAAGGCGCGTAAGATTGGTCTGCATACTGATGCATCGCACCGTTTTGAACGTGGTGTAGACCCAGAGCTACAACAGAAAGTGATGGACCGCGCAAGTCGTTTGGTTCTAGATATTTGTGGTGGTGAAGCGGGCCCAGTTGTTGAAGCTAAGTCTGAAGAGAATCTGCCTAAGCCAGTACAGATTGTATTGCGCCGTAGCAAGCTAGATAAGACTTTGGGTCATCATATTGACGATGCTGAAGTTAAAGAGATTCTAGAGCGTTTAGGCTTTATCGTTGAAGTGAGTGAAGGCTTGTGGAATGTAACCACGGCAACTTACCGTTTCGATATGGCAATTGAAGAAGATTTGATTGAAGAAGTTGCCCGTATTTACGGTTACAACAATATTCCAAATATTGCGCCTGTTGCGCAATTGAGCATGTCTGATCATAATGAATCAACTATCAACATCAAGCGCGTGCGCAGTATGCTGGTTGCCCGTGGATTCCAAGAAGCGGTAACTTATAGCTTTGTTGACCCTAAGCAGCAAGAGTTGATTCACCCAGGTGCAAAAGCAATGGTGTTACCGAATCCAATTTCGGTTGAAATGTCGGCTATGCGTCTGTCTATGTTCACTGGATTATTGACAGCGGTAGGTTACAACCAAAGCCGTCAACAAAACCGAGTAAGACTGTTCGAAACAGGTTTGCGTTTTGTACCAAATGAAACTGCAGAGTCAGGTGTGTCACAACAACCTATGCTTGCAGCGGTTATTGCCGGCAACCAAAATGACGAACATTGGACAATGGAGTCAAAAACGGTTGATTTCTTTGACCTTAAAGGCGATCTAGAAGCTGTCATCGGTTTGACTGTTGCAGACACTGAATTTAGTTTCAGATCTGCAAGCCATCCAGCGCTTCACCCAGGGCAATGTGCTGAAATCTTAAGAGATGATCGCGTAATTGGCATTATAGGCACGGTTCACCCAAGCCTAGAAAAGCCATTTGGCCTTAACGGAAAGACAATTATTTTCGAACTAGAATTAGACGCGTTATTGCATGCTAATTTGCCGCTAGCCCAGACTGTATCTAAGTTTCCAGCTAACCGCCGTGATATCGCTATCGTCCTCGATGACGCTATTGCAGCCGATGATGTTGTAAAATTGATAAGAAAAGTTGGCGAAAATCAGTTGGTTGGCATAAACTTGTTCGATGTATACCGAGGTAAAGGTGTAGAGGAAGGCAAAAAGAGCCTTGCAATAGCACTCTTATTACAAGACAACACTCGTACACTTGAAGAAAAAGAAATCGCAGAGATGGTTGACGTCGTGGTTTCTGCTCTGAAAGTCGAGTTCAACGCATCGTTGAGGGACTAAAAGTATGGCACTTACCAAAGCCGAAATGGCAGAACATCTTTTTGAAACGCTAGGTATCAACAAGAGAGTAGCGAAAGAGATGGTAGAGACGTTTTTCGAAGAAATTCGTCAAGCTCTTGAAAGTGGTGAGCAGGTCAAGCTATCTGGCTTTGGCAACTTTGACCTGAGGGACAAGAATCAAAGACCGGGAAGGAACCCAAAAACGGGAGAAGATATCCCAATTTCGGCACGTCGCGTAGTGACGTTCCGTCCAGGACAGAAGCTTAAAAGCCGCGTCGAAGAGGCTAACGCGAAGAAGTAATCGCTTTAGCATCGTAATGAAGAGGCCACTCAATTGAGTGGCTTTTTCTGTTATTAACTTGCTGTAGAGGTTTTAGACTTGTCTAGAAAGCCAAAGTATTTTGACCGACGTTTTAGTTTGAGTTTGTTACACCCAAAGTATTGGTTAACTTGGGTAGCGATTATTGTTTTAGTTATTTTTGGCCTGATGCCTGCTTGGCTTCGAGATCCGATTGCTCGCGTGCTGGCGAAGCTAGTGATGAAAATAGCGAGCAAGCCTATTAACGTGGCGCGAGCGAATTTAACGACGTGTTTCCCTGAAAAGTCGGCTAACGAGATTGAGGCGTTAGTTAAAGATAACGTTGAAAACTTTGTAATGATTTTACTGGCACAATCGGAGTTAATGCTCAAGTCGCGCGCGCATATGAGACGCCGAGTACAACTACATGGGTTCGAGAATGTAGAGAAAGCTCGAGCCGCAGGCCAGCCGGTTATATTTATCATGCCGCATGTGTGGGGTATCGAATACGCAGGCTTAAGGCTTAACCTCGACTTGCCGATGGTCTCAATGGCTAAAGCGCATAAGAATGACTTATTTAACTGGTTTAATAACCGTATGAGAAGTTCCCAGGGCGGCAATATTTATATGCGTGAGGCAGGGATTAGGGCTTTGCTTTCTGAGCTTAAACAAAATAACAGCTTCTTTTATCTTCCTGATGAAGATTTAGGCCGCGACAAGAGCGTGTTTGCCCCGTTTTTAGGTACAACTAAAGCGACACTGCCTGTAGTTGGCCGTTTGGCACAAGCAGGTAATGCGCAAGTGATGCCAGTAAAGATTGGTTATGATCAAGTTAAGCGTCATTTCGAGCTAACGGTTATGCCTGCAATTGTTCCAGAGACTATGCAAGGTAAAGAAAACGAAGCCATTGCATTAAATAAAGCGGTCGAGCAAGTCATTTTAGCTTACCCAGAACAATACATGTGGTTCTTAAAGGTACTAAAAACTCGCCCTGAGGGTGAAGCATCGATTTACAAGTGATGCTAAAGTGAGGTCGTTCTAGTCTAGCTCCAGCGAGAACAGTACCGTTTGCACGCGGTGATTAGTACTAAAAAGCCGCAATATTTATTGCGGCTTTTCTATTCGACTTTTAAGACATTACATCTAGTAAGTAAGGGAGCCGTTTAAACAATCAGCTGATACTCATCACGTAAGATATCGATGATCTCTTGCTTAGGATTGTCACTGATATGCAGTTTCTTACCAATCACTTTCTCGGCAATACCGACATAAGTATTTGAGATTTCCATCATGACTGATTCAGGGAGTTTGTTATCTGTTGCAAGGGCTAAGCGCTCTTCCATGCGATTTTTGTTCAACAAGATATCTGGATCAGGGAAGTGGTTAAGCAGCCATTGTCTGAAGCCTTCTTTAGATTGCTCGATGATTTTACCATCACGATGAGATGAGCCATCCCAAATACGTGAGCTATCTGGTGTACCGACTTCATCCATGTAGATAAGCTTTTCATTGCCAGCGGCGTCGTTGACATAACCAAATTCAAATTTGGTATCGACAAAGATTTGGTCATGTTCAGCTAAAGCATCGCTAATCACGTCAAAACCTTCTCTAAGCAGCTTCTCATAAAGATCGATATCAGCAAGCTTACTAAAGTTAAAGCCTTGTACGTGGCGTTCAATGTCGCTGCGCGATACGTTTACGTCATCAGCTTCTGGTACGCCTTCAAGACCGGTTAACACACCTTTAGTAGAAGGAGTGATCAGTAGTTCTGGTAACTTTTGATCTTTTTCTAAACCTTCAGGAATAGTGATCCCACAGAATTCACGCTCACCTTTAGTGTATGAACGCCACATCGAACCAGTAATATACTGACGGGCAATCGCTTCAATCATCACTGGACGCGCCTTTTGCACAATCCATACTAATGGGTGAGGGATATCTAGGATATGGCTATCAGCTAGGCCTTTATCTTTGAAAAGTTTAAACCAATGGTTTGAAATCGCGTTAAGGGCAGTTCCTTTACCTGGAACACCATTCAAGCCATTTTCACCTTGCCATACGCAATCAAATGCCGAGATACGGTCACTGATGACCATAATAGCAAGTGGGGCATCGGCAGGCACATCGTAACCTTTATCTTTAATTAATCGAGCACTATCTTCCTCGGTTAACCAGTAAACACTGCGTACTTTTCCTGAGTGAACAGCTTGATTAGTACGAATTGGTAGGTTGTCATTTACGACTAAAACTTTATCTGCAAGATTCATAGGGCACACTTTTATTATTGAGAAGCTTAATTTTAGTGGCGCAGATTGTAGCAGAAGATAGGTATTGCAACACCCTTGTAATAACAGTTTTATTCTTTGTAAAAACAGTGTTTCCTATTATGTAAAATCAGTCCGCATCGGCTGGCAAAATCAAAATAATACTCTGGATTTAACTATTGATACCGACGAATAATCTTCTCAAGTTGACCGGTTGCTTTCATGATAATAATTTGGTCATCAATCCAGTCGATTAACTCCGAGCTGACAGCATCACCATAAGACAGATGGATATATAGCGAAGGCGTGATCGCCGATATATCGGTAAATAGATAGTCATCTTTTTCAATATTATGCTGTTTAATGGCGTAACTTATTCGGCTTTCCATTTCTATAAATACATCACCACGTCGACTCATTAAAGCGTGTAGTGCACTTTGATGGCTTTTGAAATCAATCTTATTGATCTGACTGTTTTCGATATAAGCATCTAATCCTGGGTAATCGAAACCTCTTAATAGAATGATTGTTTTGCCAAACAGATCTTCTATTTTACTGTAACTGCGTAGATCATCGCTGCGCTGTACAAGCTGATGATTAACCTTAAATAGAGGCTGTGCAGATAGACGCTTATTTTGACTCCAGTGCTTTCCTTTAGCACGCCATAATGGTGACCCATAGCTTATCCAGTTTGGGTAAGTTCGTTGCTTAATTTCGTGTACGTAGCGTTTAAAAGGCATCACTTGTGTGCTAATCGATAGTGGTTTTTTTGCGGCTAATAACGTGATGACATCACTGATTATCCCTGATTGAGACTTATGAGTAGAGGTATTGATTTGGAACGGTGCCGCTTGATTAGCGATAACTAAATAGGTTAATTCATCAGCCCAAACTGAGAATGATAAAAAAGAGCCAAGCAGTAGGATGGAGCAATATTTAATTAGCATCTGCATATTGGCCAAATTTAAAAGACTATTAACACGTTTTCAACTCTATTTAAACGCACTGTTCTTGTCAATGTGTTTGTTTTAAAGCGCTTTAATTGCTCTGGCTGGTATAGTGTTCTAGTTATGCGAGACTATAACTAATTCTAGTTTTAGTCTGGGCAGGACTCGCATCTCGTCCGTAGCGTGGTCAGCCTTGATGTAAATGGTGTGATTACAGCGGGTGGCGCAAAGACCATGTTATTAAGCTAAGTGAGATAGACAGTAGGTAATATAAAGAGGCTCGCAGCCATTAATCTGCGACCCTCTCAGGGTTAGCGATAACTCGAAGTGTGAGGCGCTATTTTGATTTGTTGTGACGCTTCATCAAATTAAGGTTGATGTCTTGCATGCTCAAGTCTTGATCTTCAAGCAGAACTAATAAGTGATAAATAAGATCTGACGCTTCATCAATCAGCTCTGGCTTATCATTTGTTGCAGCTGCTAATGCAGTTTCTAAACCTTCCTCACCGACTTTTTGCGCGATACGTTTAGTGCCGCGTTCAAATAGGTGCGCTGTGTAGCTTGAATCAGGGTCTTGGCCTTTACGCGATGCAATTAAGCCTGACAAGTTTTCGATAAAGCTATGGGCGCTGCCGTCCTTCCAGCAACTCTCGGTACCTTTGTGGCAGGTCGGCCCATTGGGAATAACCTGTACCAGTAAACTGTCATTGTCGCAGTCTTTATCAATTGCAACTAAATCGAGAGTATTGCCAGAGGTTTCACCTTTAGTCCAAAGACGCTGTTTGCTTCGACTAAAGAAGGTCACTTTACCTGTCGACAAGGTTTGGTCTAACGCCGCTTTGTCCATGTACCCAAGCATGAGTACTTTAGCGGTTAAGTGATTTTGCACTATGGCTGGGATCAGCCCATCAGTTTTGTCCCAATCTAATTGGTTTATTAAATCACTATCTGACAGGTTTTGGTTAAGATTCGTCATGTTACATCCTTAATTTGAATCAACATCTTGCTTCTAGATGCGTACGGCAATTTGGTTGCTATTGAGGTAGCGCTTTAGTGCTTGTATATCTATGATGCCTTTATGAAATACACTGGCTGCTAATGCAGCATCTACATTGGCTAATTGGAACACGTCTTTAAAATGTTCCACGGTGCCAGCGCCTCCAGAGGCGATGAGGGGAACATCACAGATTGCGCGGATCATTGAAAGTTGCTTGATATCGTAACCTTGTCTAACACCATCTTGATTCATCACGTTAAGCACGATTTCGCCGCAGCCTTGCTTTTGCACTTCTTCAACCCAATCTTGAGTAAACCATTGTGTGTCTTTTGTTGCCGCTTCATCACCGGTAAATTGTTTGACTTTGTAGCTGTCGCTAGCCTCGTCATAATAGGAATCTATTCCTATGACTATGCATTGGCGTCCAAATTCATCTTGTAATCTGCCAATGAGACTCGGGTCTGTTAATGCTGGTGAGTTTATTGAAATTTTATCAGCGCCAAAAGCCAGTTTTTCACGTGCTTGTGCAATACTTTTAATCCCGCCTGCCACGCAAAATGGAATATCAATCCTCTCAGCGACTCGGCTCACCCAAGATTTATCGATGACTCTGTCGTGAGCGCTGGCTGTGATGTCATAGAAGACTAATTCATCGGCACCTTCTTCTGCGTAGCGCTGGGCGAGTGGTACGATATCGCCAACAATTTCATGATTTCTAAATTGAACCCCTTTAACCACTTTGCCCTCTTTTACATCAAGGCAGGGGACTATGCGTTTGGCCAGCATGCAATAGCCTCCGCTACAGTAAATTGGTTAATGAGTAACGCCTTACCGATAATAATGCCATTAGCGCCACTGTCTTTTACCGTGTTAACATCGGCTAGGGTCGCGATGCCGCCAGATGCTTGCCACTGGATCTCTGGATAACTTAAGGCGATTTCACGGTAAAGGGCGGTATTAGCACCTTGCAGTGTGCCATCACGGCTAATGTCAGTCACGAGTGCATGCTTAAGGCCAACAGCTTTAAACTCTTCAACCAGCGACTCCAAGCTCTTACCACCGCCACTTTGCCATCCCGATACGGCCACTATTTTTTCGCCTTGCTCATTGATATTGACATCGAGTGCGAGGCAAATGGCTTCATTACCATATTTTTCAAACCAGCTTTTCACAAGCTCAGGCTCTTTTACGGCCAATGAACCGATAACCACACGGCTTACACCAATTTCCAGTAGTTCATTTAACTGGGCTTCAGTGCGAATACCACCGCCAACCTGGATCGGAGTGTCTAGATGATTAACTAATTCTGAAATTAATGCCGTTTGACGTTTAGTTGGCTCTTTTGCTCCGGTTAAATCGACGATATGCAGCAGATTGGCCCCTTGGGCCTGATAAGACTTAAGCTGATCGAGTGGACTTAAATTAAAAGTGGTTTGCTGAGCGTAATCACCTTGGTAGAGGCGCACGACTTGGCCGTCGATAAGATCAATTGCTGGAATAATCATTACAGTGCCTCTAGTTTTTTACTTAACTTATTAGTGAGTTTATTAGCAAGCTTATTAGTCTGCTCTTTGGTACTTTGGCAAAATGTGTCTTTGTTCATCGTCAGAAAATTTGCCAACATTATTGCGCCTACGTCAGCACTTTTTTCCGGGTGAAATTGCAGCCCAATAAAGTTATCTTTTGCAATTGCAGCGCTAAAGCGCTCACCATGTTCCGCCGTCGCAATGGTGTAGTCGCTAACGGGGGCGCGGTAGCTATGAACAAAGTACACGTAGCTACCAGCAGTAATCCCATCAAAAATAGGGTGATTTGAAGGGATAATTTGATTCCAGCCCATATGAGGCAATGGTAAGCCTTTGCTATCGAGAAGCGCTATATCCGTTGGAATGATGTCGAGGCATTGGCAGTCATCATTTTGTGTACCGCGCTCTTTCGAGACTCGGGTCAACATCTGCATACCTAAACACACGCCGAGTACTGGCTGAGTGAGTGATGAAATAACCTCTATTAAGCCTTTGTTATTGAGTGCTCTCATTGCAGCGCTAGCAGTGCCGACACCAGGTAAAACTATTCGTTCAGCCGACTTAATTAGCTCAATGTCATCTGTAACATACAGACGCTCTCGCTCTTCATCTGTCAATAACCGCTCGAACGCATAGCGTACTGAGCTTAAATTAGCGCAGCCAGTATCGATAATGACGGTATTACCTATGATCCCGTTTTGGTTATCTTGATTTAGTTGACTCATAACACACCTTTACTCGAGGGCAGAACATCTCCTTCAACTGCCACGGCTTGTCTAAGCGTGCGGCCTAGCACTTTGAACAAACTCTCTACCTTGTGGTGGTCGTTGTCCCCTTTGGTGCTGATGTGTAATGTACAGCGCAGACCATCGGCAAATGAACGGAAAAAGTGCGGGACCATCTCGGTCGACATCTGTCCTACAAGCTCACGATCAAACTCACCGCTGTATTTGATAAATGGGCGCCCTGACAGATCTAACAGACACTCTGCACAGGCTTCATCCATGGGAATTGCTTGCTCAAAAGCGTTGCCAAAGCGGGCTATGCCACGCTTATCTCCAAGGGCTTGACGTAGGGCATCACCAATGGCTAATGCAGTATCTTCAACACTGTGGTGATCGTCGATCTCTAAGTCGCCATCAACCTTTATATCCATTTTAAAGTTGCCGTGAGTAGAAATTTGCTCAAGCATGTGGTCGAAAAAGCCAATACCAGTAGCGATCTCCCCCTTGGCATTTGAGTCTAAATCCACGGTTACGCGAATATCGGTTTCTTTGGTGGTACGAGTCACGCTTGCGGTGCGGTTTTTATTAAGCAACTTGTCGGCAATGGCGTTCCAATTCAGGTTTTCAGGGTGATATTGCAAGCCTAATATCCCCATCGAGTCGGCAAGGCCTAAATCAGTTTCACGATCGCCTATAACTGCTGACTGGGTAAAATCAATCTTTCCTGAGGTAAGGTAGTCTTTGACTAAGCCCAGTTTCGGTTTGCGACAGCTGCAGTTCTCATCATTAAAGTGAGGACAAATCAATACGTCATCAAACAGTACGCCTTGGCTACTTAAGATCTGCATCATCATATTTTGCGGCGCGTCAAAATCATCTTTGGGGAATGATGGCGTGCCAAGGCCATCTTGATTACTGACCATGACTAATCGGTAACCCGCATTTTGAAGTTTCAGCAAAGCAGGGATAACATTAGGCTCAAATACTAACTTGGCTAAGCTATCGACTTGTTTATCTGTAACAGGCTCTTCGATGAGAGTGCCATCACGGTCGATAAATAAAATTTTCTGCTTCATAACGGTTATACCTTTTAGGTTCTCTTAATTCAGCATCTCTAAATAAACCAAATTAAGTTGTTTTATTGTTTTTAATGTCAGTAAGTCAATACTTTACTGACTTTGAAATAATAGGATTAAATAGTCGGTTTGCGCTTGGTTGGTAAAACTAAAGCGAATGGCCTTACTAAGACGTGGATCGCTATAGTTTCTGGCAATCACACCGGCATTTATCAACTTTTGTTGAACAGCGGCTTTATCATTAAACTCCGCAAGTACGTAGTTACCGTGGGCTTTAATAACGTTAGCGCCATAGTTTTTTAATGCCTCTGCTAATCTTAAGCCTTGTTGTTTCATCTCTGCGACTTGCTTACTCATTGCCTCAAGTCCATTAGCGTTAAGCGCCTTAATTGCAAGCTCGCTAACAGGAAGGGGGACCGGATAAGGGGCTATCACTCGCATACAAATCTCGATAATATTTGGATTTGCAAGCAAGAAACCACAGCGCGCGCCAGCTAATGCAAAGGCTTTTGACAAGGTCCGTAGCACCACAAGATTTTCAAAGCTCGCCACTAAATCGGCCACACTGTATTCTGGGCTAAATTCAATATAGGCTTCATCAACAACCACAATGGCATCTTTGCAGTTTTCAATAACTTCAATGATTTTACTTTTTGGTATGATGCTGCCCGTTGGATTGTTGGGATTACAAATAAACACCAGTTTTGCGCCGTTGACTTGAGATTGATAGTCACTCGGTAGCTGAAAATCATCGGTTAACGACAAAGCCTTAACGCCAATATTGAAGGTTTTAGCACTGATAGCGTACATGCCATAAGTCGGCCCAAAAGTTGCGATACTGTCTAGGCCTGGAATACAAAAGGCACGGATCAGCAGCTCAATGGCTTCGTCGGCGCCGCGGCTACTAATAATACTGTCGCGGGTCACGCCGCTATATTCACTGTAAGCGCTAATTAATGCTGGTGGCTGGCACTCAGGGTAACGGTTAATACCTTCAAGCTGACTATTATTAAAAGGTGACTCGTTGGCATTAATCCAGATATCCCCTTGACCGCCAATACGCCTAGCTGACTGATAAATTTGTAGCTCCAATAGCTCTGGTCGAGCGAGGCGCTCGGCTAAATTTAGCTTGCTTGACGTTATCATAGGGCCTCCGTAACTGAGCTATTGCTAGCTAACGCTTCATTACCTGCGTTAGCATCAAGGCTGTCCATTCGAACTGCAATCGCATTTTTGTGCGCATCTAGCTGCTCTGCTGCAGCTAACACCATTACGCTATTGCTTAATGCTCTAAGTCCTGTTGCTGATAACTCTTGCACAGTAAATCGACGGCTAAAATCTGCAAGTGATAGGCTAGATACCGTTTTGCTGTAGCCATATGTTGGCAAAACGTGATTGGTGCCACTGGCATAATCACCAACCGACTCTGGGGTATAAGCGCCTAGAAAAACGGAACCCGCTGAGCGGATATCAGCTAACACCTGTCGTGGCAGCTTAGTTTGAATGATTAAGTGTTCAGGCCCATATTGATTAGACACAGTTGCAGCCATTGTCATATCGCTAACCATGATTGTGCGGCTGCTTTTAAGCGCTTCGTTAGCAATCTCAGCGCGGGGGAGGCTTGCGAGTTGCCGTGCGAGTGCTTGGTTAACTTTTTCTGCAAGTAAGTTAGAATCGGTGACTAACATGACCTGCGAATCTGCGCCGTGTTCAGCTTGTGACAGTAGATCGGCGGCAACAAATTCTGGGTTAGCCTCAGCATCAGCAATAATTAGCACTTCTGATGGGCCTGCTGGCATATCGATGCTTATTGTGCAGCGGTTGTCTTGACTCACAGCGCGCTTAGCTTCGGTGACAAAGCGATTACCCGGGCCAAATATTTTATCGACTTGAGGTACAGATCCGGTACCAAAAGCTAAGGCTGCGATAGCTTGTGCGCCGCCCACTTGGTAAATCTCTTCGATGCCACACTCATTGGCCGCATAAATGATGGCATCATTTATAGGTGGTGGGCTAACCAATACACGTTTGTTGCAACCTGCTATTTTAGCGGGCAAGGCTAACATGAGTACGGTTGAAATAAGTGGGGCAGTGCCACCTGGTATATACAGGCCGACACGCTCAATCGGCTCAGAGCGAAGCTCACAGCGGATCCCCGCTTGGGTTTCAATATCTATGTTAGGTTGGATCTGCGCTATGTGAAAGGTCTCAATATTGGCTTTTGCTTGGGCAATAGCTTGCTTAATTTCATTCGAAACCCTGGCACAACTGTGTTCAATTTCAGCGGCCGACAACTTCAAGTTATCAATACTTACGCCATCAAATCTTTGATTAAATTCAAATAACGCCTTATCACCACGAGTGATGACTGTATTAATGATATCTGCCACACTCTGCTCAAGACTGTTATCACCAATGAGTGGTGAGCGTTCAAGTGCATTGGTTTGCGCTTGAGAGTCGAGAGATTGCCAATTGAGAGTCTGCATCAGTTTACCCCATCATTTTTTCAATAGGCATAACCAGAATTGAACTTGCGCCCAGCTGCGTTAATTGTTCCATAGTGTCCCAGAATAAATCTTCGGTGCTCACTGCGTGGATAGCGACGCGGTTAGTATCGTCATTGAGTGGTAATACCGTTGGGTTTTCTGCGCCTGGAAGTAGTGCAACAATTTGCTCTAACGTTTCTGTTGGTGCGTGTAGCAGAATATACTTGCTTTCTTTTGCTCTAACTACGCCGTTAATGCGCGAAAGAATTTTGTTGATAAGCGCTTGCTTGTCATCAGGTTGTGATTGGGTTGACTGAATAATACACGCCATAGAGCGGTAGATAACTTCTGTTTCATACAAACCATTTGCTTCTAGTGTTGCACCTGTTGATACCAAATCACAAATGCCATCAGATAAGCCTGCACGCGGGGCAACTTCTACTGAGCCTTTAAGCATGCAATCACGGTAATTAATGCCTTTTTCCTGCATGTAGCGGCGTAGTAAATTTGGGTAAGAGGTCGCGATTCTAAGCCCTTCTAATGAGCTTGCATCTTGGTAACTAAATTCAGTTGGCACGGCTAGTGATAGGCGGCAAGCACCAAAATCTAGCTCACGTAACTTGATGCACTCGGCGGGTTTTCCAAGGCTTTGGCGTTCGATCTGTTCTTCTTCTAGAACGTTCTCACCAATAATACCTAAGTCAACAACACCGTCCATCACAAGGCCTGGAATATCGTCATCACGTACACGTAATAGATCGATTGGCATATTGTCTGAGTGGGCGATTAGGCGTTGTTCGTTGACATTAAATTTAACGCCACAGCTTTTAAGTAACTTCTGCGATTCTTTTGATAAACGACCTGATTTCTGAATGGCGATACGTAATCTTGTTGACTCTGACATGGGGTACTTCCTATTAGTTAATTTAAAAATTCTTATAAAACAATCTATTAAGATAAAACCAAAAAACCCTTGAAATTCCTTCCAAGGGTTTTTGATATTTTTAAATCAACCGCCGGAAGGAAATAGTCCTTCGGCAGTGAGCTTCCGAAGGCTACCGCATATGGTGATGATGATGCATAGTGTTCAAAAGCTGTGTCATATTTGTTTCTCTCAATTGCTATCTGTGAGCCAAGTGGCTAAAAAATGAGTTAAGGTTGCGTGTTCTGTAACCTTGGTATTTAAAGTAATCAGATTTAGAAATGATTGCAACCTCTTATTCGAGCAGATGAGTAAACTTCATCTAAATGTCATTATTTTGCTAACTCAATTATTTTTTGAGCTCCTTACTAGTCGTTTGTTCTTTATTTAGGACAATTGGCGAGGGTAGGGAAGATGACTTGTCTTGGTCAATGTTTGCTAATTTGCTGTGACTCATCAAACAAAAGCTAATCTTGGATATTGATTTAAGATAAACTGCAAATCTGTTTATTATCCCAAGTCACCTGATGATGCATACAGGCCTTGTATCTTGAAATCAATTTGGTTTCGGTACCTAAAATACATTTATTAAAGGTTTAATCAATCTTGAGCAGTAAATTATCACAACAAGTTAAGGCCGCATTTTCAAATGATGGCGTTTTAGCTCGGTCAATTAAAGGCTTTAACTGTCGTGATGTTCAGATAACTATGGCTGAAGCTGTGACAGAGGCTATCACTAGTTGCAATAACTTGGTGGTGGAAGCTGGAACGGGTGTGGGTAAAACCTTTGCTTATCTTATTCCAGCATTATTAAGTGGCAAACAGATTATAGTCAGCACTGGTAGTAAGAATTTACAAGAGCAGTTATTTTATAAAGATCTGCCAGCATTATTGGGGATGCTAGCGTTAACGCCTAAAGTGGCCTTGCTAAAAGGGCGTAATAACTATCTGTGCCAACATCTTATGGAAAAAGAGCTGTCGGGTGCTAGCTCGATGGACACACAAGTATTAGATGATTTGCTGCGCATAAACCAGTGGGCAGGACGAACCACTGATGGTGATATTGGTGGTTTAACGTCTGTTTCAGAGAGTTCTCTTGCTTTGCCTCTCATTACTAGTGCGAAAGAAACTTGCATTGGTCAGCGCTGTGATCATTATGAAGACTGCTTCACTCGAAAAGCCCGTAATAGAGCCATGGATGCGCGCATTATTGTGGTTAACCATCACCTTTTTTTAGCCGATAGAATTCTAAAGGAAACCGGCTTTGCCGAGTTATTGCCAGATTCAGATGTGGTGATTTTTGACGAAGCGCATCTATTACCAGATATCGCAGTGACCTACTTTGGTCAGCAGTGCTCAACGCGGCAATTGTCAGAGGTGTTTGATAAGCTGATAGAAATCTATCGTCTTGAGCTTCGAGATGCTAAACAAATAGAGTTACTCAGTGCTCGCTGCGCAGCATTGCTAAATGAGTGGCAGCAAGACTTGTTTCAAATTGGTGATACTGATTGGCGTAGAATGCTCGCCAATAAAGAACTATCTGTTGTTTCATGGGGGCTGCTTAAAGAGATTAGAGCACTGCAAAGTGTGTTAATCCGCCATGTTGGTCGCAGTGATAATCTAGATGATGAAATACAAAAACTTGAGGTTTTAGCCAATAAGCTCGATCTGTTTTTCTTATGTGAGAATAATCAGGCTGCTTACAGTATCGACTATGGCCATCGTTATTTAGTCCTGCGGATCGCACCCATAGACGTGGCAAAAGAGTGCCGCAAGCTATTTGAGTCTAACCTTGCGTGGATCTTTACTTCGGCGACATTACAAATTAATCGCAACTTGAGCCTATTCACTCGACAGTTAGGCTTAGATAAATGCCAAGAGATGCTGTTAGATAGCCCATTTGATTATCGAAATAACGCGCTTTTTTGTGTACCAAGACATCTAGTGAGCGTTAATAATCATCAAGCCATGCTTAGTCAGTTTGTCGATGTGTGCGTTAAAGCTATAAATGCCGCTAAAGGTCGCACCTTTATTTTATTTACTAGCCATAGAATGTTAAATGCGGTGGCTCCTGTGCTGCAGCGCCGAGTTAGTTATCCACTATTGGTGCAAGGGCAAGCTAATAAACAAAGTCTGTTAAAAAAGTATCGCCAACTTGGAAATGCGGTATTGCTCGGGACGGGGGCCTTTTGGGAAGGGGTCGATGTTCGAGGTCGTTTACTGAGTTGCGTTATCATCGACAAGTTGCCTTTTGTTTCGCCCGATGACAATTTATTTCGCGCGCGCAGTCAAAGCATTGAACGTGAGGGCAAAGACGCATTTAGTGAGATCTCATTGCCACAAGCCGTAATCAGCTTAAATCAGGGCGTAGGGCGCCTTATCCGCGATGAAAAAGATAAAGGTGTGCTTATTTTATGCGACAACCGCATCGTCAATAAGCCATATGGTCAGGCATTTTTAAATTCACTGCCGCCAATGTCACGAACCCGTGATTTAGACAAGGCAACAGATTTCTTAGCAAAGATTAAGTAGCGCAAATTAAGTGATTAATAAAATAATAAAATAAATGCTGATGAGCAAGATTAGAGCTAATAAACAGCGGCGGCGGTAGAGTAGGCCTTCATCATTCAGTAAGCTTGGAAATAGTATGAAATTTAAAGGATTAAATAGCGTTTTATAGCTAATAATGGCCACGCCAGGGTTGCGACCTCGATATAGCATTTTGGAAAAATAATACAGAAAGCGAAAAAGTAATATTGGAAAACTGACATAGATGAGTAACGTGAGTGTGAGCTCTAGGGTCATTTCAAATTCAGATAACGTCAGCATAAGGCCTTTTTGCCAAGCGTCCTGCAAACTATTTGAAAACCATATTAATATGAATACGGTCATTAACATTGAGAAAAAGACAAACAGCAGCGAGTAGCGAAATAATCGAAACCAATCAATTGTGATCTGTCGCATTTGTTCTCCTCAAGCCTACTCTGTTATCACCGACGTTAAGCGGCTCAATAGCTTCAATTGGATTGAGTACATTCCTTTACCCTCCCATTAAATTTAGAACAGTTTGTTTAGCTTGTAGTTGTTTTATGCCACTTTATTACAATCGCAGTGGCAAATGGCGAGTCTGTTTTTACATAAAACTTAGGCTGTAGCTATCAAACGTGAAGGAGAATAACTAAGTATTGTAGCGCCCAGAAATGCTGAGGCGGCTTATGGGGGGAATAACTCAAAGTATTTTATCTATAAGTCTTAATGACACTCGATGAGTTAGGGTATAATCATTGAATTAACATCACCTAAGGTACCACCGCTGCATGGTTAGCGATGCCCTTAACGTCTTAGGTGTGCCTTTGAGGTTTAACGTTTGTATAGATGTTGTAGACGTTAACTGATTTAATTTGTGTAAATAATAAGTTTGGTAAAGTAATTGATGACAGATAAATCTAATGCAACGACGCAGTTGAGCATTTTGGCACTTGATACCTGTACTGAGTCGTGTTCAGCCGCCGTTAGCCATCAAGGTGCAATATATAGCGAGCAAGCCGACGCGCCGCGTGAGCATAGTCAACGTTTATTGCCTATGGTGAAGTCGGTATTGTCTGAAGCAAATTTGGCACTGCAAAAAGTCGACGTAATTGCCTATGGCAGAGGTCCGGGCAGTTTTACTGGCATTCGTATTTGTACCAGCATTACCCAAGGTTTGGCCCTTGGCCAAGAGTTGCCTGTTATTGGTATCTCTACATTAGCGGCTATGGCTCAATCAGCAATCGAAGAGGGCGCAAGCCAAGTGCTTGCGGCAATTGATGCTCGTATGGGCGAAGTGTACTGGGGCCAATATATCGCCGTCGACGGGTTAGCAACTTTAGTGAATAATGAAGTGGTTAGCAGCCCTGAGGGGATAGTACTAAGCTTAGATGTGACTCAGCCTATTACGGCTTGTGGCACTGGTTTTGATGCTTATCCACAAATCCTCGAACAAGCTACAAAGATGACGATTTGTGAAAAGGCAAAGTTTCCTGAAGCAAAATACATGTTAGCGCTAGCTCAAGATGGGGTTAATAAAGGCTTGAGCACTACAGTAGATGAATTAGCACCGGTTTACCTACGTGATACCGTAACATGGCAAAAACTACCGGGTAGAGAATAGCCTCCAAGCTAGCCTGCGACTATTAGCGCTCACAGGCTAAGCGAGTAAAGTTAAGGAAGATGTGATGCAGATTAATTCGAGTCAGCTTGCGGCAACTAAGCTTGAGGTCAACAAGTCTGTTGTAGCCAGTCAAGCTAATGCTGTTACGAGCGATGGTGTCGACGCGTCACTTTCTATTAAAACCTTACCGTCGTTAGCAGTTAATGATTATCAAGACGATGCCGTTGCACTGCAATCTAGATTGGGCGCTCATGTTGAATATGAAAACCATACTGGCGGGCAGCGCGGCGCAGTTGCCGAGTATTTAGTTAATCAGCATGCTGCTAAGCGAGAAGAGATCCAGCAAATGGTAGGTATAGATACCTATGCATAGTCCTGAATCTCGCCGCACACTCTCACCATCTGGCGCCCCTGGGCGAACCCGCTTCCTATTCGAACTTTTCATTGCCTTTTTAGTGACTCGGCTTCCTTTTGTGAGCGTGCCATTTAAATGGTTAGAAAGTTACTTTCATGAACTCTCACACGGGCTAGCGACTATCGTCTCTGGCGGTATAGTTAGT
Organism: Shewanella sp. 125m-7; assembly: GCF_052977045.1. NCBI lineage: Bacteria > Pseudomonadati > Pseudomonadota > Gammaproteobacteria > Alteromonadales > Shewanellaceae > Shewanella > Shewanella sp. 125m-7. The sequence goes on along the minus strand of NZ_JBRILQ010000004.1, from coordinate 66,030 downwards.
CATATTCAGCTGTTTCCGAATGGCGCGGGTCTGTGTTTTAGTCAAGGTGGATGGCCAATTTTAATTGGTTTTGCAGGCTATTTTGGCGCGGCGCTTTGGGGGTATCTCATGTTTATGTTTGCCACTTGGCCAAAAGGGATTAGGGCAAGTTTTGCCATACTTGGTGGGGTTGTTGTGCTGACCATTATACTGTGGGCCCGAGATCTTTTGACCATCGCTATTTTAGCAAGTCTCGCGGTGTTATTTTTATTGCCATTGAAGTTAACGCAAAATCGATTTCTAGCAAGCGGACTGCGGATTATGGCGTTGATGATTATCTTAAACGCGCTGGCAAGCCCTATGGTGTTGCTAGGTCTTGAAGGGCAGGGCGATGCCAATATGCTTGCTAGTGAGAGTTGGTTGCCCGCTTGGTTTTGGGTGTTTACTTGGCTAGCGACCAGTGCGTTGATGCTCTATTTGTGTTGGCGTAGAGTCGATGCCGCTGCGGTACGTCAAGCGAAGTAAAAAACACAAAATGTAAATCTCTGTTTATATAGGTTGGTTTTTTGTTAACTGACTGATAGGTTGATGCTTGTTATCCTAAGGAGAATTACAATGAAAAAGAAAATCTTAGCGGCAGGTGTGTTACTTGTAAGCGCTTGTAGCGTATCGTTACTAAGCACGGCGGCTCATGCCCATGAAGATAAAGTGCTAGGTTCGGCGGTTAATAGTGATTTTAGACAAGCTAAAAATACTGCCCGCGACGAGTATCGCCACCCAGAACAAACCCTTTCTTTTTTTGATATTCAACCTTCCGATACCATCATTGAGCTATGGCCTGGTGGTGGCTGGTATGCCGAAATCCTCGCGCCGTATCTAGCCCATGATGGACATTATATCGCCGCTAACTTTGATACTAATCCAGCCGATGAGAAGGCGCGTAATGGTTACCGCCCTAAAGTGGGTCAGAAGTTTGAAAAGTGGCTTGCAGATAATCAAGCTAAACTTGGCAACGCCAGCACCGTGACTTTTGATCCCCCGACTTATTACGTTATGGGCGCTGATAATAGTGCCGATGTGGTGCTGACGTTTAGAAATTTGCATAACTGGGCCATGAAAGGCTATCTAGAACCTGTTTTTGAATCAGCTTATAAGGTGCTAAAGCCTGGTGGTACATTTGGTATTGTTGAGCATAGAGCCAATCCGGGTATGGATGCTAAAACAGGCTATATGGAACAAGCTGAAATGATTACGTTGGCAGAAAAAGCGGGCTTCACTTTTGTCGCAAGCTCTGAAGTCAATGCCAATGCAAAGGACACAAAAGATTATCCTAAGGGCGTGTGGACGTTACCGCCTAGATTAGCCCTTGATGATCAAGATAAAGAAAAGTATCTCGCTATTGGTGAAAGCGATAGAATGACGCTGAAATTTACCAAAAAGTAAGAGTCTAAATGCACTTAGCCTGTGATCCAGATAATGAATTAACCCTGGTGCTGCCCCATATAACGCTAGCTGGGCGATTGTGGGGAGCGCCAGGTAAGCCGGTTATTTTAGCGTTACATGGCTGGTTAGATAATGCCAATAGCTTTGAGCCATTGAGCCATTATTTAACTGATTATCAACTCTTAGCGATTGATTGGCCTGGCCATGGTGGCTCAGGACATCGTCCTGGCAGCTACCCACTACATTGGATAGATTACCTTTATGATTTAGATGCCGTTCTTGACGCCTTACCCTGTGAGCTGCAGCCGCATGCTATTTTGGGGCACTCACTTGGCGGGATCATAGCGTCAGCATATGCTGCTAGCTTTCCAGATAAAGTGGCTAATTTAGTACTAGTTGAAGCGCTAGCGCCGCTTTATGAAAAAGAGTCTAAATCAAAAAGTCGCTTACAAAATAGCTTTTCAGATCATAGGCGTTACCTAGCCGCTAAGGCAAAGCCTGTTAGTATTTATCGCGATCTATCGGTTGCAGTCAATGCACGGCACAAATTAACAGCATTAGCACTACAATGGTGCGAATTATTGACCCAGCGCAATATGCAAAACCTAGATTCTGGGGTATGCTGGCGCAGTGATCCTCGCTTAAAATTAGCTTCCCCTTTAAGAATGACTTTTTCGCAAGTCGATGCCTTAATGCAAGCCCATAAAGTCAATACGCTATTTATTTCTGGTAACCGAGGTTTCTCTCAGTTACGAGAGGCGATCCCAATGGCGAGTCGCTGGTTTGAACAATTACAAACCGTAGAGCTCGAAGGTGATCATCATCTTCACATGGGCAGCGCTGAAAAGGTGTCAGGTGTAATTACTGCTTTCTTAAATAGAGAATTAAAAAGAGACTAGGTTTTTTGTTTCATTTATGTGATGATAATCAAAATTTAAACGCTTGTATGATTTATCGGCGTTTCCAATAAATACAAAGAATAGACAGTGTTTTAGCTTACTTATTGGTAAGTTGCTAACGACCCTTGCGGGTTTGTTTTTACCGCAGGCGGAGATATTAGGAGATTTTTGTGGACCAACTTTGGATTAATAATCTACCAGATGACGTGCCTTCTGAAATTGATGTAGAACAATATGCATCGCTTGTCGATTTGTTCGAAACTTCAGTGGCAAAATATGCGGATCAGCCTGCGTTTGTGAATATGGGCGCCACTCTGACTTACCGTAAACTGGAAGAGCGCAGCCGTGCCTTTGCGGCCTATCTCCAAAATGAGCTAAAGCTGAATAAAGGCGACCGTGTCGCGATTATGATGCCGAACCTTTTACAGTATCCCATCGCATTGTTTGGTATTTTACGTGCGGGTATGGTGGTCGTAAACGTCAACCCATTGTATACCCCGCGTGAGCTCAAGCACCAGCTAACCGATTCAGGCGCAAAAGCAATTGTTGTGGTGTCTAACTTTGCTCACACTCTTGAAAAAGTGGTGGCAGACACCCCAGTTGAAAGCGTCATTCTAACGGGTTTAGGTGATTTGCTCAGTGCTCCTAAGCGCACAGTGGTTAACTTTGTTGTTAAATACATCAAGAAAATGGTGCCTAAGTATCATTTGCCACATGCTATTTCTATGCGTAAGGCTTTATCAAAAGGCCGACGGTTGCAGTACGTTAAACCAACGGTAAAAAATGACGACTTAGCCTTTTTGCAATATACCGGTGGCACGACAGGTGTTTCTAAAGGCGCGATGCTCAGCCATGGCAACGTTGTGAGTAACCTATTGCAAGCGGATGCCGCGTACGGGCCTATGCTCAATAACGGTAAAGAATTCGTGGTGACGGCATTGCCGCTGTACCATATCTTTGCGTTAACCGTTAACTGTTTGTTATTTATCCATAAAGGGGCTAATAACTTACTTATCACCAATCCAAGAGATCTACCGGCGTTTATTGGTGAACTTGAGAAACATCCGTTCACGGTATTGACCGGGGTTAATACGCTGTTTAATGCGTTAGTTAACAATGATGACTTTACTAAACTTAATTTTAAAGAGCTTAAGCTATCAATCGGTGGCGGCATGGCGGTGCAGCGCGCTGTGGCTGACAAGTGGCAGGGATTAACCAAAACCCGCTTGCTTGAAGGTTATGGCTTAACTGAAGCGGCGCCATTGGTAACATGTTGTCCTTATAACTTGGATGGTTACAATGGCTCTATTGGTTTCCCGGTTGCCAATACCGATATCCAAGTGCGTGACGATGACGGTAATGTATTACCGCAAGGCGGTACGGGCGAGTTATTTGCTAAAGGTCCACAGGTGATGGTGGGGTACTGGCAGCGACCTGAAGAAACGGATCAGGTTATCGATAAAGATGGCTATTTAGCAACGGGTGACATTGGCTATATGGACGATAAAGGCTACTTCTTTATCGTCGATCGTAAAAAAGATATGATCTTAGTATCAGGCTTTAACGTGTTCCCGAACGAAGTCGAAGAAGTGGTAGCTTTGCATCCGAAAGTCATCGAAGTTGCGGCTGTTGGCGTACCCCATGAAGTTTCTGGTGAGTTGGTAAAGGTATTTGTTGTCACAAATGATAAATCTTTGACCAAAGAGGATGTAATAAAGCATTGTCGTGTGCATTTGACGGGCTATAAAATCCCTAAGCTGGTAGAATTTAGAGATGAACTGCCTAAAACCAACGTAGGTAAAATCTTACGTAGGGAATTGAGAGATGAGGCTAAGCAAGCTTAACCTCATTAGTCATTAAGTGGTGATAGCCACTTTTGATTAAACCAAAGCCGGCGATTAGCCGGCTTTTGCATATTTATGGAGTAGACAACTTTGTTAGCGTTTCAATATATTGAAGATGATGCCAGTTTAGCGGCCCTTGTTGAACAATACCAAGAAGCCGAATTATTGGTGCTAGACACTGAATTTGTTCGTACTCGTACCTATTATGCAAGGCTAGGACTGATCCAAGCTTATGACGGTAAGACGCTTGCATTGATTGATCCACTCGCTGTAAGCAATCTTGACTTGTTTTGGCAACTGTTAAACAAAGAAAGTAGCGTCAAACTGCTGCATTCTTGCAGTGAAGACTTAGAAGTTTTTGCGCGTTATGGACAATGTCAGCCAACAAATTTATTTGATAGCCAAATCGCAGCGGGTCTAGCGGGAATGGGGCACGGCTTAGGTTATGCAAAGCTTGTTGAACAAACCCTAGAAGTTAGTTTAGATAAAGGTGAATCACGTACCGATTGGATAAAGCGACCACTCACTGAAGCGCAGCTTAATTATGCGGCTAATGACGTGTATTACCTTTATAAGCTTTACCCGCAATTAGTGGCAAAGCTCGAAGAGCAAGGCAGGCTCGATTGGGTGTATGAAGAGGGCTTGCGTATGACTCAGGGGCGTCTAGATATGGCAGATCCTGATACGGCCTATCTCAAAATTAAAAATGCGTTTCAGCTAACGGCTAATCAACTTGCTGTATTACGAGACTTAGCTAAATGGCGTCTTAAGCGAGCCTTGCAAAAAGATTTAGCGCTAGGCTTTGTTGTTAAGGACCATGCATTAATTGCTCTGGCAAAGAAACAGCCTAAGACCAGTAATGATCTTTATAATCTGACTGAGATGACGGAGCAAGAAAAGCGTATTCATGGCAAAGAGATCGTTAAAATCATTGATAATGTGAACTTTGATAATCCACCTAAGCCATTGGACGTTATCGCACTTAAGACAGGCTATAAAATCGCGTTTAAGAGCATTAAAAACTGCATCACAGAACAAGCTGAAGCGAATAATATTCCAATTGAACTACTGGGCTCTAAAAAGTTTATTCACGAATATTTGGAGTGGATCTGGGCTGGCAAGGTGGGCAGTAAACCGCTGATTTTGACTGGTTGGCGAGAAGCTATTGTGGCTGAGGCATTAGCTACGCTCAAATTGTAGTTGCTCCAGCTTGCAATAAAAAATGCCCGTATTATCGGGCATTTTTTATTATCGATTATAAACATCTATAGAATGTTAGCTTTGCTCTGGCAAAGTGACATTAAGCTCAAGCACTGAGAAGTGATCATCTGTCTGCTCAAGCTGCACCGATACTTGGTCTGGACCGACTTGCACATATTTACGGATCACGTCGATGATCTCTTGCTTCATCTGAGGGAAGTAATCTGGAGCGTCGCGCTCCCCACGTTGATGTGCCACGATAATCTGCAGTCGTTCTTTTGCGGTAACGGCAGTGTTTGGTTCTTTTTTCGTTTTAAAATAGTCAAGAAGAGACATAGTTAGCTACCAAAAATTCGTTTTAAGAAACCTTTCTTCTCTTCCGTAAGAAATCGGAAAGGCAGTTCTTCACCTAATAACCTTGCTACAGCATCGCTGTAGGCCATACCTGCATCGCTTTCTTGATCGATAATCACAGGTACACCAGAGTTAGAGGCTTTTAATACGGCTTGTGATTCAGGGATCACGCCGAGTAATGGAATCGCTAAGATCTCTTCAACATCTTGTACACTTAGCATTTCGCCCGTGGTTACACGAGCTGGAGAGTATCGAGTCAGCAGTAAAAACTCTTTTACTGGCTCTAACCCTTCTTCTGCACGCTTAGACTTACTTTGCAGCATTCCCAAAATACGGTCAGAATCGCGTACAGAGCTGACTTCTGGGTTGGTTGTAACAATTGCAACATCGGCAAAATAAAGCGCCATCATAGCGCCAGTTTCGATGCCTGCTGGTGAGTCACAAATAATATATTCGAAATCTTTAGCTAGATCTTCTAAGACTTTACCCACACCTTCTTTGGTTAAGGCATCTTTATCGCGAGTTTGCGAGGCGGGTAATACGAACAGTTGTGGACAACGCTTATCTTTAATTAGGGCTTGATTTAGATTAGATTCGCCATTGATAACATTGACAAAGTCATAAACTACACGGCGCTCACAACCCATGATTAAGTCTAAGTTACGAAGACCAATATCAAAATCGATAACCACGGTTCTATGGCCTTTCATCGCTAGGCCTGTGGCAATAGCAGCACTTGAGGTGGTCTTACCCACGCCACCTTTACCCGATGTGACAACAATAATTTGCGCCATTTATAATAATCCTTTCAATATCTGCGCTCTTACAGAGGCAATGATTCAACCGTAAGCGATTCGCCTTCTAGGCGAATACAACCGCTTGGAGCGGCTCCGTTTTGCAGAAGATTTTCAGTTAACCAGTATTGACCTGCAATCGATACGAGTTCTGCTTCAATTTTTTGTGCCATGATAACGGTGTGCCTGTCGCCAGCTGCGCCAGCCATCGCTTTACCACGCAATGTGCCATATATATGGATACTGCCATCGGCTATCACTTCCGCACCATTACCCACCGCACCGACAATAATCAAATCTGCATTCTTGGCATAGATTTGCTGCCCAGAGCGGACATTTTGTTTGACGATTTTTGTCGTTTTAGGCATTTGTGGCTGTGAAGCGGCTTCTTTGCCTGATTTTACAATCGCGAGACCAATAGATTTCGCTTGCCTCGTCAATTCTGCAGACGCACTGGTGATACCAACAATAATCAAATGACGACTGGTTAAGATCTCTTTTAAACCAAGTAGATCAAAATCAGGGGCTTGTATGGCACTAAGGTTCACCACTAAAGGCGCACCAAGAAAAAACTGTGGTGCGATGGCTAACTTAGCATCTAACTCTGCAGCGACAACGGCCATATCATTATTGTTGATATGCAGTACAGAAAGAGTAAAAGAAGAGCCTTTTAATTCGAGGCTAGGTGTTTGCATTCCTGTATTGCTCTCTAGAAAAAATTCAGCACAAGGCTGATATCCATTATATTCCTAACGGTCCATGTTATAGTGTGCACTCGTAGCTGGCAAGTTGAATAGTTTGGAAATTGAGTCGTATATGATCTGTGCAGTGTATAAAAGCCGTATAAAGGCAGAAAGTTACCTTTTCGTTGAAAGACGTAATGATTTTGAACGTGTTCCTGAAGCATTAATGGCCATGTTTGGCGAACCACAGTTAGTGATGATGCTACCAATCCAAAAGCGTGATCATTTAGGTTTTGCAGATATAAAAAAAGTGAGATCTGAACTGAAAGAAAAAGGATTTTATTTACAGTTACCGCCTCCTGTTGTTAATTTACTAGAACAACATAAAAAAGACATTGGTTTTAATCCTGATTAAATGGGTTAATGTCATTAGAGGTGTATCAAAAGGGGTTTTATGGTTTTTGGAAAACATGTTTTAGTACTGGCTTGCTGTTTGAGCTTGTCGCCTATCGTCGCCATAGCAGAAAGTGACCCGAAAGGTCGTTTCAGTGATTACGTCGAATCGCTTAAACAAGAGGCGGTCGATAAAGGTATCAGTCAACAAACGATTGATGATGTTTTCCCAAAAATTAAAATGTTTAAAAAAGCGATGGCTGCTGAGAAAAACCAGACAGAAGCCCATGTTACGTTAGAAACCTACCTCCCCAAAGCTGTGCCGCAATCGACCGTCGATACGGCGCGTGCTTTATATAAACAACACTATCCTGAACTTGAGAAAATAGGTAAGCGCTATGGTGTGCAGCCGCGCTTTATCATTGCGCTGTGGGGCGTAGAGTCGAACTTCGGTCAATCAACCGGGGAGTTCCCTGTTTTATCGGTAACGGCATCGTTAGGCTATGAAGGACAAAGAGAAGCCTTTTATCGGAAAGAATTTTTTGCCGCATTAAAAATTGCACAGCGTGACGGTATTGCATTTTCTGAGCTGAAAAGTTCATGGACGGGTGCGATGGGCAAAACGCAGTTTATGCCTAGCTCGTACCTTGTTTATGCGCAAGATGGTGATGGCGATGGTAATAAAGATATATGGAATAACACCAGTGATGCATTTGCATCGTTGGCATATTACCTACAGCAAGCGGGCTGGAAAGAGTCAGAAACTTGGGGACGACAAGTTCAGCTGCCTAAGTCATTTGAAGTCAGCCTTGCAGACTTAAAAATAAAGAAAAGTTTTAATCAATGGCAAGAGCTTGGAGTGAGACGTTTTGATGGTAGTGATTTACCGAAACGCGATGACATGCAGATTTCACTTGTGATGCCTGATGGGGCAATAGGGCGTAAGTATCTGGTTTATGATAACTATCGTGGTTTACTGAGTTGGAACAACTCTGATTACTTCGCCATTACAGTCGCTTATCTTTCTGAGAGAATTAAATACCCTGCAGTGATATAAGCCAGGACGAGCTGTTTGCCTAGTTCTGCTTGTCGTTGTATGAGCCGTTGGGTTAATAAGTGATAAATAGCGACAGCTTCGTCGCTATTTTTGTATTGGATAGACACTCATTACCACTGCCACTGCCACGGTAGGTGCGAGGTTGGCACCGTTATCGTTAAGCCCACGTCTCTAAAAATACCTACCATCAGTGCCTGTTAGAATCACATATTTCATCAATAACTGCGTCATAAAGGCATAAGTAGGGTAATGGGCTAGTGCGAATAAGGGCGAGGGCGTTGTATAATAGTCGGCTAACTAGTCTAGATGAGTGAATGATTTAAGCATGGCGTTTTGGAATGAAAAAACCTTAGCACAGATGAGCACCCAAGAGTGGGAGTCATTATGTGATGGTTGTGGTAAGTGTTGCCTAAACAAACTAATTGACGATGAAACTGAGCAACTTTATTACACGAATGCCGCTTGCCAGTTACTCGATAATAAAGCGGGTCATTGCCAAAACTATGAGCAACGTTTTAGCTTTGTGCCATCGTGCACTAAAGTCACCGTCGACAATATAGAGTCGTTAACTTGGCTTCCAGATAGTTGTGCATATCGTCGCTTGTTTATGGGCCGAGAGTTACCGACTTGGCATCCGCTAAAAACAGGCTCTAAAGAAGCGATGATTTTAGCTGGAATGTCGGTTGCGGGTAAGGTGATTTGTGAAACTAAGATTAGAGATATTGAAGATCACATTGTGCTGTGGCCAATGAAAGATATCGAATAGCTTAAGTGAAGCTAAACAAGCGCTAATAAATATGAGTGCTGAAAGTTAAGATTGCGAACAAATAAAAATGCCCTACTTTCTAGGGCGTTTTTATATCCGTTACTTAATGTATGATACCAATTGGTATTAAAGCGTTTTCTTCAAGGCTGGAATGAAGAAAATAGCTAAGGCGAGCAGGTAGCCGCTAAATGCCACAATCATCCATTGCCCCATAGTTACGCCCATTAACTCCCATGGAATGTCAGTACACATGCCAGTAGGCATAAATATTGATGGTAGCCACTCATGTAGTTGCATCCAACTTGGAAATTCAGGTAAATAGGAACACGTTGCAAAAGGAGAGGGGTTGGTCTGCATATCGACTAACTCAATGGCAAGTTTTAGCCCCCAGCCAGCACTTACTCCCCATAACAGAAGCCCCAATGCACGCGCTATGACTGAGCGATGAGCCGCTACACCGATTAAGCCAGCAAAGACTAATCCAAATACTGCAAGGCGCTGGTAAATACACATGACACAGGGATCTAGCTTCATGATGTGTTGGAAAAACAGTGCAGCTAGTTCAAGCGCGACCGCAGAGAGCATCAGGATTAGCCAAGCGGCTCTAGAGTGAGAAAAACGTATTAGTGCATTCAACGACAGTGTCTCCATTGCAAATAAAAAAAACGCCCTATTGAATAGGGCGTTTATATGTCTAACTATTTTAAAAATAGTTCAGCTAAGGCATTATCAATGCGATGATACTACACCATCAGCAGCTGCTTGAGCAGAGTGATGGATTAAAGTTTGTGTATCATAAAAATACTGAGTCATCTGTTCAAGCGCACCTAACTGGATTGCAAGCACACCAACGATAGATAATACAATCGTGTAAGGTAGTGCCATCCACACCATTCTGCCGTAAGAAAGACGGATGAGTGGAGCAATTGCAGAAGTTAGCAAGAATAGGAACGCTGCTTGGCCGTTAGGCGTTGCAACTGAAGGTAGGTTAGTACCTGTGTTAATTGCAACAGCAAGTAGGTCGAATTGATCACGAGTGATCTGGCCACTAAGTAACGCAGCTTTAACTTCGTTAATGTAAACCGTACCAACGAATACGTTATCACTGACCATTGAAAGCAGACCGTTTGCGATGTAGAAAATCACTAACTGAGTATTACCTTCGTAGCTTAGTGCCCATTGAATAACGGGTGCAAATAGCTGCTGATCGATAATTACCGCAACGATAGCAAAGAATACCGCTAATAGTGCAGTAAACGGTAGTGCTTCTTCAAAAGCCTTACCCAGTGCGTGCTCGTTAGTAATACCGTTAAATGCAGTTGCAAGAATGATGACTGATAGACCAATTAAGCCTACTGACGCTAAATGCAGAGCAAGACCCGCAATTAACCATACGCCGATAAACGCTTGAACAAGCAGTTTCATTTTATCATGTTTGGTACGGTTTGCATCTTCATGTGCATCGTAGTCTGATAAAATCTTATGTACTGCATCAGGTAGTTCTTGACCGTAACCAAATACCTTGAATTTCTCAACCAGAAAACAGGTAGTGATACCAGCAAAGAATACAGGCACAGTCACTGGTGACATACGAATAGCAAATTCAGCGAACTGCCAGTTTGCTTGCGCTGCAATAATTAGGTTTTGCGGTTCACCAACCATGGTGCAAACACCACCTAATGCAGTACCAACACCAGCATGCATTAGAAGGTTACGTAAGAAACCACGGAAAGACTCTAATTCTTCATCACATAGCTGCGGATAACCATCAGAGGTGTGGTCATGGCTGTCGCCAAAGGTTTTACCCGATGCAACTTTGTGGTAAATAGAGTAAAAACCGACGGCCACAGTAATGATAACTGCGATAACGGTTAATGCATCTAAGAACGCAGATAAGAATGCCGAAGAGATGCAGAACAATAAAGACACGTAGACTTTTGAACGTACTTTAGTGATCATCTTGGTGAAGACAAAAAGCAGCAACTGCTTCATGAAGTAAATACCGGCGACCATAAAGACCAACAGTAGAACAACTTCTAGGTTTGCTTCAATTTCATGTAGCACTTGGCTCGGCGAAGTCATGCCGATAAATACGGCTTCAATCGCTAATAAGCCACCAGGTTGTAGTGGGTAGCACTTTAGTGCCATTGCTAAGGTGAAGATAAACTCAACAACTAACAACCAGCCCGCTACGAATGGATTAAAGTAAAATACAATTGGGTTGATCACCAAAAAAGATATGATCGCGATTTTGAACCACTTAGGTGAATTACCTAGGAAGTTGTCAAGAAACGCCCGACTCATTGTCACAGGCATGGAATCCTCTCTATATTATTTCTATATTGTTGCTAATAGCAAAACTTTTAACTAATTTGCTACCAGCTATAATTAAGCCGATGCTAAAGATAAAACCTTTTCGAAAACTTAAACAGCCCATAATGACGAAACAGCTATCTATATCAAAAAAATATCACTTAAACTGCACTGTTAGCGCAAAATTTGAGCTTCCCGACAGCTTTCTACAGTTAGTCGTCGTGTAATAGCCCTCTTTTAGTTTTCATTTCCTACCGCTCTGGTATGATCAGTATTAGAACAACACTAATAATCGGATAGAGTAGGCTAATGATCATCAATGCGAAAGGTCCTGCAAGTTTTGCAGAGAAATATATTGTACGATCCATTTGGGAAAATAAGTTCCCTCCCGGCTCTATTCTGCCTGCTGAACGTGAGCTTTCAGAACTGATTGGTGTCACTCGTACGACATTGCGCGAGGTATTACAGCGTCTAGCACGAGACGGATGGCTTACTATTCAGCACGGCAAACCAACCAGAGTAAATAATTTTTGGGAAACCTCAGGATTAAACATTCTTGAGACGATTGCGGAACTTAACCCAGATGGTTTTCCTGAGTTAGTCGATCAGTTGTTATCGGCAAGAAGCAGTGTCAGCGCCATCTATTTTAGAGGTGCTATTCGTAATGGCCCCGAGAAAGCAGTTGCCGCACTCGCTAATATCAATGAGCTCGAAGATACCGCTCAAGCTTATGCCGAATTTGATTACGAGTTACAACACACTTTAGCATTCTCGTCAGGTAATCCACTTTATGTTTTGATCTTAAATGGATTTAAAGGCTTATATAGCAGAGTGGGACGCTACTACTTTTCAAGTGCTGAAGCACGTGCATTGGCAATGGATTTTTATAAGCAGTTACAGCAACTTGCTATCGATAAAAACTACACCGACGTACCTGCGTTAATGCGTACTTATGGAATTAATAGTGGCGTTATGTGGCAGAGTTTACGTGATGATATGCCAGTAGAGCTCGGTCACTCTGATACCTATAGGCGTTAAGGGAACAGTCAAATTAACTAATAAGCCATCGTAAAGATGGCTTTTTGTTTTCTGTGTTTTCACACTCAAAGTTATACCAAAGCAATGTTACCGTGTCGTTTTTATAAGTACTGCGTTAGCTAACTAGAGTAGTACTTGATATAAAGTGCTAGCTACAGGTCAAAGCGGTAATAGAGGTCTAAAGACTGTTCAATGGAGCCTGATACGCTTTCTAGGTACAGTTGCGATAATAGGTAGTATCGGACAGTCATCTCGTAACCTGGGTTAAAAACGCCCACACCATATTTGACCATGAGTTTATCGCCTATAAAGCCACTGATAGCGAAGCGGCCATCATCATTGGCATCGAGCTGTACATTTGAGAAACCAATCTTCTCAATAATACCGGCGGCAGTATTACCTATATTACCAATAGCACCGCCATCAATCTGGCTGCTCAATGAAAGTGCAGCCCCCATCATCAAGCCACTATTTTGATCAATACTGTTATTACTTAGCCCAGTGCCTCTGACAATATAATTGAGGATCTCGGCCTGTTCTTTGGCTGGATTTGAGAACAGATTAACAATGGGTTTCATAGGGGTACCGGTTATCCGTACACCAGCAATAACATCTTCATCTTTTATGTCTCGCACGGCTTCAATATTGAGGTTTGGCACGTCAATAGGGCCGACAAACTGCATTTCGCCTGCTCGTATTTCAAGAGTTTGCCCCATAAATTTGTAGTTACCGTCGACAACCTTTATTTCGCCAAATAGTAAAGGAGGCTTAAAAGGCTCTTGTTGTAACTCTAATTGACCTTGTAATTTACCCGTCAATCCCATGCCATCAACGCGCAGATTATTACCGACGTTCAAGTTGACTTGGGCTGATACGGCAATAGGTGACACTTTTACTTGCTCGGAGGCTTGGCTGTCGGTAAAGACGACATCTTTAGAAAGGGCAACACCACCCTCTGGTAGTTGTACAATGGTAATACGCCCTGATGGTACGTTAATATCACCACTAATATTCAAAGAGTGATCGGTGAACTTAACTTTTAAGTCTGTTGCTACATTTAAAATAGCAAGCGGCGGCTGGATCACGGCTAAGTCTTTCCCCTTGATACCGAACGAGCCTTTTAGTATTTGCTGCGCCCAATCTAGCTCGCCGTCGACATAGGCCTTTCCCTTGCCCATTTTGAGCTCGCCATCGATTTTTGCTTGTTTGCCTGAAAATATAAAATCTAGATCGATATCTTCTAATAATGTCGGGTTTGCCGTAGCCATGATGGAACCGTTATTGAGTGCGATTTCACCTGATACTTGTGGTTCACTCAAGCTTCCGCCAATTTGCAGCTTACTCGAGATCTTTCCTTCTAGGACTTCAAGCTCTGGCAGTAATTCAGCTAAAGCCTGTAGGTTGATTTGTTGTAGCGAAAGCTGTCCCTGCATTTTTCTATCGGGACTGACATTAATGGCTAGATTAGCATCCATGCTTGCAATGTCGTGGGATTCGAGAGATAACGAGCTAACAAGTTGTTTTTCATCTAAACGACTTCGTAGCAAAAGCGACTTATACCCAATAGCGACATCACTATTATTCGTCGCTTTAAAGTCTATATGGCCTTGCGATAGATTTAATTCAACATCGCCAGTAGGCTTTTTATCTTCGAACCATTTTAAATGCGAGGTTAAGGTTGCAGGGCCTTTCCAGTCGAGGCTATCTGGTAACCAAGGTTTGACTAATATCCCAAGATCACCCACAAACTCGAGAGCCGCTTGACCATTTAAGCCCAGCTGAATGGGTGTATTGGCGCATAATTTGCCACCAATATGCGACAAACAAAAAGGAGCGAGGTTACCTGTTTTATTATGCAAACTATATTCAGCACTCATAGGCGCTTCAAGACTAATATCACCGAGCTTAGAAGCGAGTGTAAGCCGATTAACCTGGGCCGTTATATCTTGCTTGTGCTCATCGTACTGACTACTCATATCTGTTGTGAGGTTAAGATCGCCCTCAGACTTAAGAGTGAGTGACTGTTGAACTAAATCACCTTCAGTGTTTACTGCGATACTGGACAGGTTAAGGTCTTGGTAGCTAAATTCTTGTAAATTGAGCGCTGCTTTAAAGCCTTGATTATCGAACGGCTTGTAATGGCCAGCAAGAGACAGGTTTGTAAGCTCTAGCGCTAGAAACTGTAGATCGTTAGCATTTAATGAGACCGCAATATCTGGATGGTCATTTTCACCAGTTACATTAATATCTGCGTTTATGGCTCCTTTAGCGTCAGCTTGCCATAAGCTTAAATCGGGAACATTAAGCTTCCCAGTTAATGCCCAGTGCTTATCAACTTCTCCTTGGATAAATAATCGGCTTTGTAAAGCGCTAGCGTTGAGACCGTCGGAGCTTAAATGCCATTTATTGTTAATGGCTACTCCACCATTAACATTCAGAGGATAATGCATCACATGACCGCTAAGATTAGCCTTTTCAACATCGATAGACCAAGAGTTGTCGGCTAGATTGAATTTGCCGCTAGTGTTAAAAGGACCTGTTATGTCACTGTTAGGTAATACTTGGCTTTCAGTCACTTTTAAGAGGCTAATATCAAGGTTTTGCGCAGCAACTTTGGCACTCCAACTTAATTGCTCACCATATTCAAATTGACCTTGGAGGACAAGAGAGCCAAGCGTGTCGTTATAAGCGTGAAGTTTTTCAAAATCAATACGATTGTTTACGTGCTTGAGGACTAGGTTTATATCAAGTGGCGGTTGGTATTTTGAGCTTAACAAGCTTTGCAGAGTTGCATTTTGAGTGTCTAAATCACCTTTACTGGTGAGCTTAATATTAGTGGCACTAAACTCAGCTTCTTTCAGTGGCCATTGCAACTGTTTAGCATTCAAGTTTAACTGGTAAGGAATATTTGGCTTAGCGAGTTCTATCCTTGAGTCAATATCAAAGCTAAATTGACCTGTGCCCACGATGTGACTTTTAAGCGCTTTGAAGCCTTGTTTGACTGTAATGTCCAAGTTTTGCTTTTCAAGTCCGGGTAATTCAGTAACGTGAAGAAGTTTTATAGAGGATTGAATATCCATTGGATAATCGTCAATAAGTGACATTTTGCCTACTAACCTCACATCACCGTATGTGTGGCTAGCCTTAAAGTCATCAATATTGATCAAAAACTGTTGGTAGCTGCCACTTAAGTGCAAACTGCTAAAGTGATCTTTACGTGGCCCAAGTACTAAGTCACCATTGTCGATATGTAAAGTTTCAACAAATACCGGTATAGGCATAAACACTTCAGGCAGGTTTGCCATTGCCCAGTCGGCACTTGTCGCTTTACTCTTATTGTCACTATCAGGTGCTTTAACTGAGGGGGTTGCTTGCTGCTTGTCTGACTCTTCGAAAGGAATCGATACCAGTAATCCTTCTGAATAGATAGAGCTTGCACGGATCCCCGTTGAAAGCCACTCGGCACTTAAATTGAGCTGGTTAGCGTTAAAATCCATGTCGTTAACACGCACTGTGACGTTTTGCAGTTCTCCCGTAATTAAAGTAATTCCAAATGGCAGAGTGATCTCTTGGTTTGTCGGTTCTTTACTCTCCAGACTTTCAGTTGTATGACTATCAATCGTATGAGTATCAACGTCATTAATATTTTCGGTGGGGCTAATGGCATCTGACTTAGCAGCGGATGGACCTTTACTCTGCTCATTGTGAAACGCGGGGGGAGTCTGGTCTTGTGTTGGGTAATCTTCGCCAATAAGTGCAGTGTCAATTTCAACATTGACTTTTGAGCTAGTTAACTGCTCTACGCAAAGTTGTTTTTGCATTAAGCAAACAGGATTCCAAGCAAGCACAAGATCTGATATCTCAACTTTTACCCCGTTCATCTGCCAGGCTGCATAATTAAGTTCAAGTTGGCGGTTAATTTGACCTGACTTGTAATCCAGCTCCAGATCAGGCACAAAGAAATCAGCTAGCTTTACAGTAATATGACCGCCAAATTGTGTACCAATTAACATTGCGACGCACACTAGTATAAGCAGTGGCGTATAAATAATGACGCGACTTATTCGTTTAAACCAACGCCATATTCTGTTTTGCCAAGTGAGTCTCTTCACTGCAGAATGTTCGGGTAATATCGCTTCAGTCTGTTGATGGGTGGGAGTTGTCATAAAACTGAGCCCATAGTGATATGAATTCGCCAAGGACGACTAATCGTATCGGTCTCTTTCAAACCGATACCGATATCGAGTTTAACGGGGCCGATAGGTGAGATCCAATGAATACCAGCACCGACTGAAGTCACAAGTTCAACTTGGTTAACGTCAAAAGCATTACCGGCATCGACAAATGTTGCAACGCGCCAATGTGGCGTTAAATAGTATTGATATTCCAAGCTGCCGACCATCAAGTAACGCCCACCAACAACCTCCCTGACAACTTCTCCTTCGGCATTAACACTGTCAATATAAGGACCCAGCTCATTGTAACTATAACCACGAATACTTTGGTCTCCACCTGCAAAGTAACGTAATGAAGGCGGGATCTCTGCCAGTGAATTGTTACTGGTTAAGTTGGCAGCCATATCTAAGCGGGAAACGATTCGGTGCTTTTCAAAAAAGGTATCTATCCAGATGAACTTGGTCTGTAAGCGTGCAAGTCTCACCTCTGAACCTAAATTAGGATCAGCATATTCGAGACTGTAGAATTGGAAAAAACCTGATTTTGGATCGAGAGAATTATCACCTCGAACCGTTTTAGAGAAGCTAGTGCCAAACAACACATATCTTGGATCGTAGTCAACGCCTGACTGGGTATAGTTCTCACTCATGACTTCAGCTGAGTAATTAAACAGCCATCGACTTTCAAGTCGCTGATGCCTAATCACCGCTAATACTGTTTTGGTGGCTTCAAGTTGACCGGTATTATTAAATTGACGTTCGTCTGGGTCGTAAACCTGAGTGACACCGTACTTATCCCGCAGTATGCCGACACGGATCTTTAACTGATCGTCGATTGGATGGGTAAGGGGGATAGTATAAGTGGTCAAAAACTTTGGTTTATCCGGTGCCCACTCGGCAGTGGTTTCCTGTGAGTGGCCATATTTATTAATTTGTGGGGTACGCCAAGTAACACGTACGCGTGGTTCAAGGTTGTTATCGACTGTATTACCGATGTCAGCACCTAGGCCTAATTCGATAGAGTGATAAGGTCGTGAACTGAGATCAACGCGTACCGGCACTTGTAACCCTTTGACCTCATCAACTAGAGGTAGCACCTTGATATTCGAAAAATAGCCAGTATCTAGAAGTTGTCGGTTCAATTGGCCAAGGTTCGCGGTGCTGTACGGTGCATCAAGTTTAAATGGGATCAACTGTTCTAAAATTTGTGGCTCTAAGGTAGAGCCTGTAAAACTAACTTTACCTATGTGGTATCGCTTACCAG
This sequence comes from Shewanella sp. 125m-7, assembly GCF_052977045.1. Classification (NCBI taxonomy): domain Bacteria; kingdom Pseudomonadati; phylum Pseudomonadota; class Gammaproteobacteria; order Alteromonadales; family Shewanellaceae; genus Shewanella; species Shewanella sp. 125m-7. Next base: position 47,828 of record NZ_JBRILQ010000004.1, on the reverse strand, counting down.
AATCATAATACAGTGAGATTTTAGCGGTGTTAAAATCGCGATTGACGGCGATTTGAGCTAAATCAAATTTACCATCAAAATACCCTCTAGCAAGAGCGAGTGTCAGTAATTGCGATTTGATATCGTCGTAAGTACCCTGATTGAGTTTATCTCCGGGTCGAATTTTTAGTTGGCTCAACCATTTTTCAAAAATGGGGTCACTGCGCATTTCACCTTTAACTTGAATGTCTATCCAACTGATTAATGTCGGAGGTCCGGCATTAATATCAACATTTAGCACCCAAGCTTTTTTGTCATTATTGATGACGTTCTGAGAAATTTTACTGTGGTAATAGCCCATGGAGTGCATTGCAGCATTGATATTATCCTCGGCATTAAAAATAAACGCGCGGCGCTGAACGCTAGAGTCGGGGAGGGTGCCAAGGTGAGCTGTTACGTTACGCTCAAGGCTCCCTTTAACCCCTTTTATGTTAAGTGTTAGCCAGTCATTTGCTCGAACAGAAAAAGTTGCCAATATTAGACTGGCAAATAGCAAAAATGAGAAGGTTACTCGAAACAAACTTATCAACAAAAATCAGACTCTTATTATTAGTTTAATTTAGACAGCCTATTGTCACTACAATCGTGAACGCAAGCAAGTTGCTGATTGTAATTATGGCCGAAAATAGTTACAAAGAGAGCAAATAAATATAATAGGATACCGTTTGTGAATTATAAGACCTTAAGTTCAGCGCTATTGATTGTTTTATCATCAGGGGTGTCAGTAAATGTCGTTGCCAATGATAAGCCTTTTTCCATTGCTATCCATGGCGGAGCAGGCACTATTTCAAAGGCAAATTTAACGGCTGAACAGCAACAGGCGTATCGCGCGAAATTAAAACAAGCCGTTGATGCTGGATATGATGTTTTAGCTAAAGGTGGCGACAGTTTAGTCGCTGTGCGAGTCTCAATTAATATTCTCGAAAATAGCCCATTATTCAATGCTGGACTTGGGGCTGTGTACACTTATGATGGCGGTCATGAAATGGACGCCTCCATTATGGACGGCAAAACCATGAATGCTGGCGCGGTGGCAGGGGTTAAACATATTAAAAACCCTATCGACTTGGCCGTAACGGTTATGGAAAAGTCTCCCCATGTGATGCTTGCGGGTCAAGGCGCTGAAGAGTTCGCCTTAACCCAAGGTTTTACATTGGTGCCGGCTAATCACTTTGATACAGAGAGCCGCTATCAACAACTGCAAAGTGCCAAAGATAAAATTCGAAAGGCAGAGTCAAATCCAGATTATCAAGCAAGCACAGGTTTTAGTTCTGGGCACAACTATCAACAAAGTGCCCTTGATTATAGTGAATTTGACTATAAGTTTGGCACTGTAGGTGCCGTCGCCCTAGATCAACACGGTAATCTTGCCGCCGGCACATCTACCGGCGGTATGACGGCCAAACGCTTTGGCCGTATTGGTGATTCTCCTGTGATAGGCGCCGGAACGTATGCCGAAAACGGTGTGTGCGCGGTATCAGCAACTGGTCACGGTGAGTTCTTTATTCGTTATCATGTTGCAGGAGATATCTGCGCTAAAGTTAAATACCAAAAGAAATCAATAATTCAGGCTGCAGATGAGGTGATTAATCAGCGCCTTATCACTGCGGGTGGCACCGGTGGCGTTATTGCAATAGATCAGCGCGGCAATATTGCCACGCCGTTTAATACCGAAGGTATGTACCGCGCAACGCGTAAAAATAGTGAGCCAGCACAAGTCATGATTTGGTCTGATCTATAATCGCTAAGTAAGTTAGATAAATAGTACGTGGCAGCCCATGTCAGGAGAGTTGTGAGTAGAAGTTGTGAGTCGAAATAGTCTTAACGCTTTCGGTTAAGGCTTTTTTTGTTGGCAACTACTCTCTAGTTTATATTTCCTAACTTATGTTTTCTAACTTATGTTTTCTAACTTATGTTTTCCAACTTATGTTTTCTAACCGCGACATCCGACTAAGTTAAATTATTATTTACTAATGCAAAGGTAAATAAAGCTATATAATACGTTTAAGCCAAGCCAAAAAGCACACCATCATGATGAATCACCCTCTCAATAATAGTGACAAAAAGCCAGATAGAGTCACGGCAATGCTGCAAATTATTGAACAAGTTAAACAAGAGTTGCCTTTATATGAGTCCGACACCTTTGTATGCGGGCCTGATGGTAGCTGTGTTGGTTGTCCAAAGAAGCTATTAGAATTGGTCGATGGTGAACTCAGTTACTGGGAAAGTGCAATAGCCAAGGGTAACACCCCACAATTTGATGACATCCGCCGCTTTGGCAAATTGTGCACCAATGTTAAACGCGGTCTAGCCCGTAATGGCGTGTTGGAAAAGTACCAGCAATTAAAAGTGCAGAACCTGATTGATTAATTAAGTAGCTTGTATGAGCCTCGGCTGTCATCGCTTAGGGAGTTTGAATGAAAGCATTCTGAGTCAAACGACTTTCTATTAATTGGTTCACCTGTATCTAAGTTTTGTCGATTTAGTCGATTTAGTTGAATATAAACATAACTTGCACATTTTTTCATAAAAACAAACCGAGAATTTAACGCTTAGCGCTCAGTGCGAGTGTATGGCACACGTTCAATCGAGTGTTAATCCAAATCTGTGAAATAGCTCACTAATATTTATTTGTATGACTATGAATAAAAAGCCAAAATGCCGCGCAATCTCTTCCCCTCAAAAAAGCGTACTCGCATAAAAAGGTTGCACATGAGCAAAAAATTTCTGATCACTTGGGATCAAATGCAAGGTTATACCCGTGAATTGGCCGAACGTCTGCTACCTGCCGAGCAGTGGAAAGGCATTATCGCGGTTAGCCGCGGCGGATTAGTACCAGCAGCCATTTTAGCGCGTGAATTGGGTCTTCGTCATGTCGATACTATCTGCATTTCAAGCTACGATCACGACCACCAAAGAGAAACTAACATCATCAAGCAAGCACCAGGAGACGGTGAAGGCTTTATCGTTATTGATGATTTGGTTGATAGCGGAACAACCGCTAAAATCGTACGCGAAATCTATCCTAAAGCAAAATTTGTCACTGTTTGCGCAAAACCAGTGGGCAAGCCGCTAGTTGACGATTATATTGTCGATATCGCGCAAGATACCTGGATTGAGCAGCCATGGGATACAGGTGTGAGCTTTAGAGAGCCACTTTGTAAGTAATCGCCTAATTAGGCTGACGATAAAACCGAATAGTTACCACTGTTCGGTTTTTTTATGGGTAAAATGTGATTAATGCGCTATTTACCTCCGGTGGTTGTGCACGGCGTTATATCTTAGGTAGGGAAAGTGATAAAACTTATAATTTTCTCGGTACTTATCCCAAGTGTTGAACAAGCCTAGACTCGTTGCAGTGATACCTTTAATTGTAAATATCAGTTCTAGAGTTAGATCTGTAGCAAGGATGAGTCGGTGAATTGTTCTCACAGGCCATATCTAGCCCTTAGCATAGCAGTAAAGTTAAAACGTCACGCTAGTCTTGGCAGTATAGCTTTATGCGGTTCCTTAATTTGACAGTCACAAAAGTCTCTCATTTTCGCTGTTATTGTTGCCTGTGTTAGTACATATCAGATTGCCATACTTTCCCTAATGCCAATAGTCACATCCAGAGTTGCCAAATCTTAGCTAAACTAAAAAGGTATCATTAAATAGGGGAACGAAATGGATTCAATAAATGTAGAAGAGCATATGGATCGTCAACCTGTGTTGTTATCGCCTTCCATGTCGCTGGCGACTGCGGTTGAGCTATTACTAAACAATAAGAAACTCGGTGCACCTGTGGTTGAGAGTGACGGCAAGCTGGTGGGGTTTCTATCGCAGCAAGATTGTCTAGCCGTGATGCTTAAAAGTAGTTACCACTGTGATTTAACCGCAATCGTCAAAGACTGTATGCGAACCGATGTTTTATCGGTGACGCCAAGTACCAGCGTGTTGCAACTGGCTGAGCAAATGTTAGGCCCCAAACCTAAGGTGTATCCTGTCGTCGCAGAGGGCAAAGTGGTGGGTACCATTAATCGAACCAATGTGCTCGAAGCGATTAATACTTATATGCAGCAATGTTATCTCGCGCCAGCCTAAAGGCTCTTGTTGGAATCATACTTTAGATAAATTCAAGAGTGTAAAAGAGCATTCACGCTATTTATACGCTTAATGACTCGATTACATGCCTATTTAAGCTGCACTTTTAAGCCAATAACCACAGGCTAACAAAGTATTTTTAAGTCAGCTATACCAACCCACAGCGTTCCTTGCTAGGATCACTTTCTTTCGTCTTGGCTATGGAATTTGCCCTTGAGTTCGCAACAGCATCCTTTATCTAACGCATTCTTAAAACTCTGTTATGAAGCTGACGCCGCCCAAATTAGGCGTCGTCTGTTTAGGCTTAGAAAAGAGCCTGACTCTGACAAAAAAACGGCCAGCTTAGAAAGTCTTGAAAAGCGAGCGCTTGAGTCTCGGCAAAAAGTAGAGCTACGTTTAGCTAATCGTCCAAAAATTAGCTATCCAGATAGCTTGCCTGTATCGCAGAAACGTGACGAAATTGCCACGGCGATAGCGAACAATCAAGTGGTGATTGTTGCGGGCGAAACTGGCTCAGGTAAAACCACTCAGCTGCCTAAAATTTGCTTAGAATTAGGCTTAGGTACTCGTGGTCTTATTGGTCATACTCAGCCACGCCGATTGGCAGCGCGTAGTGTTGCAACTCGTATTGCTGAAGAGATGAATACACCTCTTGGTGAGGCGGTGGGTTTTAAAGTGCGTTTTGCCGATGCTATCAATAACGATTCTTATATTAAGTTAATGACAGACGGTATTTTGCTCGCCGAGCTGACCAATGATAAATATCTGAATCAATATGACGCCATTATCATCGATGAAGCTCACGAACGTAGTCTGAATATCGATTTCATCCTCGGCTATTTGAAAAACGTACTGAGTAAGCGCCCCGATCTTAAAGTCATTATCACCTCGGCAACTATCGATGTTGATCGTTTCTCTAAGCACTTTAACAATGCGCCCGTGATTGAAGTCTCTGGCCGTACCTATCCTGTTGAAACTCGTTATCGGCCACTGGTGCAAGACCAAGATGAGGATCTTGATCTTATCGAAGGTATTTTTGCGGCAACCGACGAGCTTATCAATGAAGGTCTCGGTGATATCTTGATCTTTATGAATGGTGAGCGTGAAATTCGCGATGTCGCCGAGCAGCTAAACCGCCGTCAATATCGAGATACAGAGATCTTGCCGTTATACGCACGCCTGTCTTATGGCGAGCAGTCAAAAGTATTTAAAAGCCATGTCGGACGCCGCATCGTACTGGCCACCAACGTGGCCGAGACATCGTTAACGGTACCGGGTATTCGTTATGTGATTGACCCTGGTACTGCACGTATTAGCCGTTATAGCTACCGTACTAAGGTACAGCGCCTGCCCATTGAGCCTATTTCGCAAGCCAGTGCCAATCAGCGTCAAGGCCGTTGTGGCCGTGTTGCACCGGGTATATGTATTAGGTTGTATAGCGAAGATGATTTTATCTCGCGTCCAGGTTTTACTGATCCTGAGATCCTACGTACTAACTTAGCCTCGGTGATTTTAAAGATGTTGGCGATTGGCCTCGGTGATATTGAGGGCTTCCCTTTTATTCAGCCACCAGATTCACGTTATATTCGCGACGGCTTTATGTTACTCGAAGAGTTACAAGCAGTCGTGCAAATGAAAGGGCAGTTAAGTTTAACACCGCTCGGGCGTCAGCTCGCGCATATTCCGGTGGATCCGCGTCTGGCACGTATGGTGATAGAAGCGCAGCAAAACGGTTGTTTACATGAAGCCTTGGTGATCACCGCGGGATTATCGATTCAAGATCCGCGTGAACGTCCTATGGACAAGAAGCAAGCTGCCGATCAAGCTCATAATCGATTTAGTGATACCGACTCAGATTTTGTCTCCTGGCTAAACCTTTGGGATTACTTAAAACTTAATCAGAAAGAGCTCTCTAGCAGCCAATTTAGAAAGCAATGTAAAGGCGAGTTTTTAGCCTACCTGCGGGTGCGTGAATGGCAAGACTTGTACACCCAGTTAAGGCAAGCGACCCATGAGCTTAAATGGAAGCTAAATGCACCGACTGAAGAGCTAGACTACGAAGCACTGCATCGCTCATTGCTGACGGGTTTACTGAGCCATATTGGTTTTAAAGATAAAGACAATGAATACCTAGGTGCCCGTAACCGTAAGTTCTTTGTATTTCCTGGCTCGCCATTAGCCAAAAAAGGCCCCAAATGGATCATGGCAGCGGAGATGACTGAAACCTCGCGTTTATTCGCTCGTTGCTGCGCCAAAATTCAACCAGAGTGGATTGAGCCATTAGCGGTGCATTTGGTTAAAAAGAATTATGTTGAGCCGCATTTTGAGGCCAAACAAGGATCGGTTGTTGCGCTTGAAAACCAAGTGCTTTATGGACTGCAGATTGTAAACCGTCGCAAAGTGCAGTATGGCCCAGTAGAGCCCGTTGAAGCGCGCGAAATATTTGTGCGCTCTGCGCTTGCCGATGGCGAATTACGCACTAACGAAGCGTTTTTCATCAAGAATCAGAAGCTATTACTGGATATTGAGTCGTTAGAGCACAAATCTCGTCGCCGCGATATTTTAGTGGATGAACAAGCCTTATATGCGTTCTACGAGCCAAAAATTCCTGATGGGATCTATAACGCACCTAAGTTCTTAAAGTGGTGGAAAACGGCTAAGCAAACCACGCCCGATCTATTAGATTTTGAGCGTGAAGCCCTAATGCAGCGCAGTAGCGATCATATCTCTGCGTTGGATTTTCCTGAAAAATGGCATAAAGGTAACTTAGTGCTTAAAGTCAGTTACCATTTTGAGCCATCAACACCTGATGACGGTGTCTCTGTGCATATTCCTGTGGCGTTGATTAACCAAGTCGATGAGACGGACTTCGACTGGATTGTACCGGGTCTGCGTGAAGAAAAGTGTATTGCGCTGATTAAGTCATTGCCTAAGGTGCTTCGTCGTAACTTTGTGCCAGCACCTGACTACGCTAAGGCGTGTTTACAAGCGATGACACCTTTTGAGTTGCCACTTGTTGACGCTATGTGTAAGCAACTGCTGCGAATGAGTGGTACACGTATTTCAGCTGATGATTTTGACTCGACTCAGTTTGCTAAACATCTTTTAGTCAACTTTAAGATTGAAGGTGACAAGGGGAAGTTACTCACTGAAGGGCGAGACTTAGAGACATTAAAAGCGAGCATGCAGGGCCAAGTTGTAGAGGCTATTCGTCAAGTTGCTGACTCAGGTATTGAGAAAAAAGGACTTGAACTATGGAGCTTTGGCGATCTACCTAAACAGTTTGAACAAAAGAAAGGTAACTTTGAAGTTAAAGCGTTTCCGGCGCTGGTGGACGATAAAACATCGGTATCGATCAAATTATTTGATGACGAGTTTGAAGCGCAAAAGCAGCACCGTGTCGGCTTGCAGCGTTTGCTGTTACTTAATATTCCATCTCCGGTAAAACATCTACAGAAATCACTGCCAAATAAAGCCAAACTGGCGATGTATTTCAATCCCTTTGGGCAAGTGAATATCTTAATTGATGATATCTTGTCGGCAGCTGTGCAGCAGTTATTGGATGAGAAGGGCATCGATGTGCGTTCAGAAATAGCTTTTACCGAGGCAAAAGACTGGGTAAGGCAAGAACTCAACCCGACTGCTGAAAAAATAGCCTTGAAAGTAGAAGAGATCTTAACGATTTACAATCGAATTAAGAAGCGCTTAAAAGGTAAGATAAGCCTAGATATTGCCTTTGCGATGAGTGATATTCAAAGCCAACTCGATCAGCTGGTGTTTAAAGGTTTCGTTGAGCAATCAGGATGGCAACGCCTTGGTGACTTAAATCGCTACCTAAAGGGGATTGAAAACCGTCTAGAGAAGCTGCCAGTTGACCCAAATAGAGATAGGCTGCACATGCTTAGCGTTAATAAGGTGCAGGAATTACTAAAGGCGCAGCTGGTCAAGTTGCCTAAATCAATGCCTGTGCCTGACGGGCTGATTGAAGCAAGATGGATGATTGAAGAGTATCGCGTGTCTTGTTTTGCCCAAGTACTTGGCACTGCTTATCCGATCTCTGAAAAGCGTATTTTGAACCAGATCGCGCAGGTGTAAATAGAGGGTTGCAATGACAGTATGTCAATAACCTGCACTCGGGTTAAATAGCGTCTGCTCGCTTATATTAACATGGCGCTTTCTTTAATAACGCACAGCATCTGCTGTGCGTTTTTGTATCTATTTTACAGCTTCTCAGTACGTTCAAGTTTTGTCATTAAACCCGCTAATGTCGCTTTTATCTATTGAGAGTCTTGTTGCAGCATAATCACTCAAATACCCCCCTCTGATTGAGCCGATAAATAAAAATCCATGCTAAATAAATAAACTAGATTGTGTTTGTTAATTGTTACGGGCGACATGCCTCTCCGCTATGGCTCATTATTCTTTCCCGTATCCACAAAACTTGCTCTATTCACATAACAACAGCTCGTTAATTGAACGTTTCCAGAAGTGGCAACCTACCTCTTTGTGACTATTTTGTTGTCGCTAAACTTCTTTGGGGTGATATTTAACCATGTTTAAGCCAAAGTTTAGTATCTTATGTATAGCTTAATTAATGATTTAAACTAAATTTTAATCTGCATAAGCGCTTAGGAAGGGTGATTGGTGCGTTGTATGTATTCAAATGATGATCTGGATCAACCTAGGTGTGCTTTTACCGAATTGTAGGTATACAATTTAATGTTAAGTTATTGATATCATCTTGCAAAAGAAATGAGCTGTAAGCAATTTACTATCACACATGACTAGTTTACCGCTCTGTCGTAAACCAGCGCGCAATAAAATACGTTAAATAGCCCCACTTGTTGGAGGATTTATGAGTTCCACACAAAATGAAGAGAAAAAGTTTGAGTTTAGAATATTCATTTTTCTAACGGTATTTCTCGCCCCACTTTTATCTATTTTGCTTGTATCAGGATTGGGTTTCGCAATTTGGTTTAGCCAAATTCTAACTGGCCCGCCAGGTGCAGGTTAAACCCATAAAAATAAAAATATAAATAATTAGAGTGATAAAGATGAGCAATGAACTTCACGTAACAAGCTTGGTACTCCAAGTACAACCTGAGCAGATGTCTGCAGTAAGGCAAACCATCATTGAGATGGAAAATGCCGAACTGTCAGTTAATAACGAAGTGAAATTGGTCGTAGTGCTTGAAGGCGATAGCCAGAAATCATTAATGACAGATATCGAAACTATTAACGCAGTGCCAGGAGTGTTGTCGGCTGCGATGGTTTATCACCAAAGTGAAGCGCTTGAAGAGGGTGAAAAATGAAAATGAACAGACGCGAATTTATGAAGGCCAATGCTGCATTGACTGCAGCGAGTGTGGCCGGTTTAGCTTTACCCGCAACAGCGAGTAATCTGATCACCAGTTCTGAAGAAACAAAACTAGAATGGAACAAGGCGCCGTGTCGTTTTTGTGGTACGGGTTGCTCAGTGATAGTGGCAACGCGCGACGGTAAAGTCGTTGCAACTCATGGCGATGCAAAAAGTGAAGTGAACAAAGGCCTTAACTGCATCAAGGGCTACTTCCTGTCTAAGATCATGTACGGTAAAGATAGATTGCAAACACCTATGCTACGTATGACAGACGGTAAGTATGATAAGAATGGTGAGTTTACACCAGTCTCTTGGGATACTGCGTTTGATACTATGGCTGAAAAATGGAAGAAAACCATTAAAGAGAAAGGGCCAACCGCAATTGGTATGTTTGGTTCTGGTCAGTGGACGGTATGGGAAGGCTACGCTGCTTCAAAATTAATGAAGGCAGGCTTTGGCTCTAACAATATCGACCCTAATGCGCGTCACTGTATGGCGTCTGCTGTAGGTGGTTTCATGCGTACCTTCGGTATCGATGAGCCGATGGGTTGCTATGATGATATGGAAGCAGCTGATGCCTTTGTACTTTGGGGCTCGAATATGGCTGAGATGCACCCAATCCTTTGGAGTCGTGTAACAGACCGTCGTTTAAGCGCACCACATGTCGATGTCGCTGTATTGTCGACGTTCGAGCACCGCTCGTTTGATTTAGCCGACCTGGGTATTGTATTTACGCCGCAAACAGATTTGGCAATGCTGAATTTCATCGCCAATTACATTATTCAAAATGATGCCGTTAACTGGGACTTTGTTAATAAGCACGTTAACTTCCGTCAAGGTCAAACCGATATTGGTTATGGCCTGCGACCATCACATCCATTGCAGAAAGCCGCTAAGAACGTTGATACAGCGGGTAGCTCTACTGCAATTGATTTTGATGCATTTAAGGCATTCGTTGCTGACTATGATGTGAAATCAGTCAGTGAGCTGTCTGGCGTTCCTGAGCATAAACTGATTGAGCTGGCTAAGCTTTATGCCGATCCCAATAAGAAGGTGACCTCGTTCTGGACCATGGGCTTTAACCAGCATACTCGTGGTGTTTGGTGTAACAACCTTATCTATAACATCCATCTATTAACGGGTAAGATTTCGACTCCGGGTAACAGTCCGTTCTCACTGACTGGTCAGCCATCAGCCTGTGGTACAGCGCGTGAAGTGGGAACCTTCTCACACCGCCTACCCGCAGATATGGTGGTTAAAAATCCAAAGCATAGAGCCATCGCAGAAAAAATTTGGCGTATTCCAAGTGGTATTATTCCGCCAAAACCTGGCTATCATGCCGTCGAGCAAAACCGTCGTCTAAAGGATGGTGATATCAATGCTTATTGGGTTCAGGTGAACAACAATATGCAGGCGGGTCCGAACATTAATGAAGAAGGTTTACCGGGTTACCGTAATCCTGAAAACTTCATTGTTGTTTCAGATGCTTATCCAACCGTTACCACGCAGGCTGCTGATCTTATTCTTCCAACCGCTATGTGGGTTGAAAAAGAGGGTGCCTACGGTAACGCAGAGCGTCGCACCCAATTCTGGCATCAGATGGTTAAAGCGCCAGGAGAGTCTCGTTCAGATCTATGGCAGCTAATGGAGTTCTCTAAGCGCTTTACCACTGACGAAGTGTGGCCTGCTGATGTGCTGGCTGCTAATCCTGAGTTTAAAGGTAAGACATTATTTGAAGTGCTTTACCAAAATGGCAATGTTGAGAAGTTCCCACTGTCAGATCGAAACAGCAAATACATGAATGACGAATCAGAAGACTTTGGCTTCTATGTTCAAAAAGGCTTGTTTGAAGAGTATGCCACCTTTGGCCGCGGTCATGCCCATGATTTAGCACCATTTGATACCTACCATGAAGTACATGGGTTACGTTGGCCTGTAGTGGATGGTAAAGAGACTAAATGGCGCTTTAAAGAAGGAAGCGATCCGTATGTGAAGGCGGGTTCTGGTTTTGAGTTCTACGGTAAACCAGACGGCAAAGCGGTTATCTTCGCACTGCCATATGAGCCAGCTGCAGAGTCACCAGATGAAGAGTTCGATATCTGGTTATCAACAGGTCGTGTGCTAGAGCATTGGCACTCAGGCTCAATGACCCAACGCGTTCCTGAGTTGTACCGTGCCTTCCCTGATGCAGTGTGCTTTATGCACCCAGAAGACGCCAAAAAGCGAGGCCTGCGCCGTGGTGATGAAGTCAGAGTGATTTCACGCCGAGGAGAAATTAACACCCGAGTTGAAACTCGTGGCCGTAATAAGCCGCCAGTGGGACTTGTGTTTGTGCCTTGGTTTGATGCGAGTCAGTTGATTAACAAAGTGACCTTAGATGCGACGGATCCTTTGTCAAAGCAAACAGACTTTAAGAAGTGTGCAGTGAAGATCGTCAAGGCATAAGGAGAACAATAATGAAAATATTAACACGAGTATCTGTAGCTGCTTTGATGAGTGTGAGTGCATTTGCTGTTGTGGCAGAGTCTATTCCAGCCGACAAAATAGCCACGCTGCGTGAAGCACCGCTAAATGTAGAACCAACGCCGCCAGTGATGCAGAAAGTCATGAATACTGATGTTAAGCAGTCTCGTAACTATCCGATGCAGCCACCTGTGATCCCACACAAGATCGATGGTTATCAGGTGAACTTAAAAGTGAATAAGTGTATGTCTTGTCATGACCGTAAGCGTACTACCGATTCACAGGCGCCTATGGTTAGCGTGACTCACTACATGGACAGAGAGAACAACTTCCTGGCGACATTGTCTCCAAGACGTTACTTCTGTACTCAGTGCCACGTACCACAGCTTGATGCTAAGTTATTAGTAGAGAACGATTTTGTCGATATGGATGAACTTATCGATGCGAAAGTTAATACTAAAGCTAAGCACTAGGAGTCGTTATGACAGCTAAATTAATATCGATGTTAAAGAAGATTTGGCAGGTACTAAGAAAGCCGAGTGTACATTACAGCTTAGGTTTCCTTACACTGGGTGGCTTTGTTGCTGGGGTGATATTCTGGGGTGGTTTTAACACGGCCTTAGAAGTAACCAATCAAGAGGCTTTCTGTATCGGTTGTCACGAGATGGAAAACAACGTTTACCAAGAGATGCAAACGACGATTCACTTTACTAACCGAAGTGGCGTTCGAGCAACGTGTCCTGATTGCCACGTGCCTCATAACTGGACCGATAAGATTGCTCGTAAGATGCAAGCATCGAAAGAAGTCTGGGGTAAGGTGTTTGGAACAATTAATACCCGTGAGAAGTTCGAAGACAAGCGTCGTGAGCTTGCAGATCGTGAGTGGGCGCGTTTAAAAGCGAATGATTCGTTAGAGTGTCGTAACTGTCACAACTTCGATTACATGGACTTTACACGCCAATCACAGCGTGCGGCTAAGATGCATTCTACCTCATTAGCTAGTGGTGAGAAGACCTGTATCGATTGCCACAAAGGTATTGCTCATCACCTTCCAGATATGCAAGGTGTACAAGGCTGGTAAGTTCTGTTTGAACCAGAAGGCCTAAAGTAAAAAGCCAGCGCAAAATTGCGCTGGCTTTTTTGTTATTTTCCTCTATTTTATAGAGTTATCATCTAATGGCTTTGTTTATGATAAAAAAACAACACAGGCCATTTAAAATCACTATCAGGGAGCCGATAGGTGATTCAAAAATGCGTATTACGCAGTTGTTTATTCAGTGTATCTCTACTTGCAGGTACTGTTTCGGCTGGCACTCATCAAGGTGCAGCTGAAGTATGGGTGTCTCAAGATTTTCAGCCGTCGACGCTAACGAGAAGTGAGCAGATGCAAGAGATGCAGTGGTTTATTGATGCTGCGGAGCCTTATCGAAACCTCTCTATCAGAGTAACTTCTGAGCGTATCGCAACTCATATTTATGAATCAGAGGTGCTAGCTAAAGCATTTTATGAGATCACTGGGATCCATGTGGTTCATGAGGTGACGGGTGAAGCTGATGTATTGCATAAAATGTCGATTCAAAATGCTACAGATCAGAATCTATACGATGGTTACATTAGCGATAGTGACCTAATTGGTACCCATTTTCGGCAGGATTATGTTGTGCCTATTAGTGACTTTATTAGCGGTTCAGGTAAGAAGGTCACCTCTCCAACACTCGATTTAAAAGACTTTATAGGGTTGAATTTCACTAGCGCTCCAGACGGCAAGCTATATCAGCTGCCCGATCAGCAATTTGTTAACCTCTATTGGTATCGCCAAGATTGGTTTGCTAGACCGGAGCTCAAAAACCTATTCAGAGCTTTGTATGGTTATGAGTTGGCAGTGCCGCAAAATTGGCAGGCCTACGAAGACATTGCTGAATTTTTTAGTGAAAAAGTTAAAGTGATCGATGGCAACAGAATTTATGGTCATATGGATTATGCGAAAAAGCACCCATCATTAGGTTGGCGAATTTCCGATGCTTGGTTGTCCATGGCTGGAGTTGGTGACAAGGGCTTACCTAATGGCATTCCTGTCGATGAATGGGGGATTAGAGTCGAAGACTGTCACCCCGTTGGTGCTAGTACCTCAAGGGGAGGGGCACTCAATAGTCCCGCTGCAGTATATGCTGTTGGCAAATATGTCGATTGGCTTAAATACGCACCGATAGAGGCCAGAGAACTCTACTTTTCACAATCACTAGTCTGGCCTGCCAAAGGGGTCATCGCTCAACAAATATTTTGGTATAGCGCCGACATTGGAAACTTAGTCACACCGGGCTCAGAACTGATGAATGAAGATGGTACGCCAAAATGGCGCGTAGCTCCTTCGCCGCTAGGAAAATATTGGCAAGCGGGGATGAAGTCGGGTTATCAAGATACTGGAGCCTGGACTTTTTTAAAGTCGACACCATTAGATAGGCGACAAGCCGCTTGGCTTTATGCCCAGTTTGTTGTATCAAAAACCGTTAGTTTGAAGAAGTTTCTTAAAGGGTACACCCCAGTGCGATTATCGGATCTTCAATCGGAACAAGTGACAGAAATTGCGCCTTACTTAGGCGGGTTAATTGAGTTTTATCGTAGTCGTGGGCGGCAAGTCTGGACGCCTACGGGTAACAATGTTCCTGATTATCCCGGTATCGCTAAATATTGGTGGCGCCATATCGCTATGGTCGTAGAGGGCGATAAGACCGCTCCGCAAGCATTAGATGAAATGGCAAAGGCCGTTGATGAACATCTAGCCTCGCTTGAAAAAAGTGATATGCAGCGCTGTGCACCGAAATTGAATCCCAGTACGAGTATTGAAGTTTGGCTCGAAAATCCAGGTTCTCCTAAAATGAAAAATAATGAAAAACCAAAAGGACGGACATTACCTTATGAGGAGGCTATTCGTGTTTGGCAATAATCTTCGCTGTCTTGCATTATTGTCAGTCGCATTTACGGTGCAAGTTCATAGCGCTGCTGAATCAAGCGACAAGATCAGTTCTGGCCAATTGCAACCAAAAGTGTTGTCCATTAACGCTTCGCAAAGCGATAAACCTCTTCGTATGCAGGTGTTAACTTATGAAGAGCCTCCTTTTGCGTTTATCGAACAAGGACAACATAAAGGCCTATTAGTCGAGTTAGTCGCAGAGCTGTTCAAACGTGCGGCGCTGGATTATCAGCTTTCCTTTGTGCCGTTAAAGCGAGCACTATTGACGACGTTACAACATAAGAATTACTGCGTTACCCCGGTCGAGCGTAGTCAAGAGCGTGAGGCGGATTATCAATGGATAAGCCCTATGCTGATTTCACGCTATGGGCTTTATAGTTCAGATAGTCAAAAAATAGCGTTAACCAGTTTAAGTGATGCTAAACCATTTACCATAGGTTCCTATTTAGGCAGTGGCATTGCCGAGTATTTATTGGGTTTAGGCTATAACGTCGAGTTAGCGTCGTTAAGAAGGCAAAATATTAAAAAGCTGCAATATAACCGTATTGATTTAATGGCATCGGAGTTAATGAGTGCACGAGAAGATATGCGAGTAACAAATATAGAGTTGGGCGAACCTGAATTGGTATTTTATACATCAATCCGCGCAATGGCGTGCAATATTGACTTAGCGCCTAAGGTAAAAAACCATCTCGATGCAGCCTTATTAGCTATGTATCAAGATGGTTTTATTGATGCTTTATACTTACGCTATGGCGTTAGTATTAGTTTGTAGCGGATCACTAAAGGGTAAATTACTTAAGTTGAGCTAAGATGTTACCTGACAGATACTCAGCAAAGTTGTGGCCGTGATTTTGCAACATTTTTGGGAACATAGAGATCTGAGTTTGCCCTGGGAATGTATTGATCTCATTGAGTAAAATTTCATTATCTTCGGTTAGGAAGAAGTCAATTCTAGACAAGTGACGTAGCTTCATACCTTTAAAGACTTTAACGGCATACGCTTGTATTTGCTTGGCAATGGCTTCATCGACATCGGCTTCAATGACCGTTTGTGCTTGGCTATTTTCAGCATACTTTTCATCGAAACTATAGAAAGTGTTACTGGCACAAATGATTTCACCGGGTTTAGTGGCGATGATCTCACCATTGACCTCAAAGGTG
The DNA here is from genome assembly GCF_052977045.1 of Shewanella sp. 125m-7. Taxonomy (NCBI): domain Bacteria; kingdom Pseudomonadati; phylum Pseudomonadota; class Gammaproteobacteria; order Alteromonadales; family Shewanellaceae; genus Shewanella; species Shewanella sp. 125m-7. The sequence goes on along the minus strand of NZ_JBRILQ010000004.1, from coordinate 31,749 downwards.
GCCACCTCTAGCTCACGAGCGTTAATGGTTTTTTCTACCACAACGTAAGGTGAGTATTTAAAAGCTTCTTCTAAAGAGCTCGCGAGTTGCTCTTTAGTATCAACACGGTAACAACCAACAGATGAGCCTTGTGATGCAGCTTTAATAAAAATAGAGCCCCACTGTTGTAGTGCAAGTTCAGTTTCTTCAATGGCTTGTTGATTAAACTCATTTAAGAAAATATACGGTGTATTGGGGATCCCAAGCGCACTGAACCACATTTTAGCGGTCACTTTATTAAAGCAGTTACTGCTTGCTTCAGAATCGCAGCCAAAATATGGCAGATTGATTAACTCAAAGTAAGATTGGATATCGCCAGTTTCACCCGGGTAGCCGTGAATACAGGGGATAACATAATCCACACCCCAAGGGGCTTTGGTTGGGTCATCGAAGCGAATTTGCTTACTGTTAGTCAACTCACAAAGCTCGCCTGCTTGAGTGTGGTATTGGCCGTCAGCATTAAGCTCAACCCGTAGCACATTGAAATGCGGCAAAGTGGCTAATTGAGTTTCAAAAAAATTGGCTGATAAGAGTGAGATGCTGTGTTCATCGCCACCGCCACCGCACAATAGTAATAAATTCTTTTGGGTCATTTTATCTCCACCGGTTCCCCGTTATATTCAGCTGACTCACTATGGCGTAATCACTTTGTAATGCAAGTTTTGCCTTATCGATTTCGCTCGAATGCTGTTTTTATATTCGAGTCTATAAGACTTTTACACGCTAGGCGTGAATAAGGGTTAATCTCGCCATAAACGTTGGGCTAATCCCGATGCTCGCTGCGTTAGACATGTTGTTGCGTGCTCAAAAACCCTTTGACTTCCCAAGCAGGTAAAATGATGCTTCGCACGAGTAATCGCGGTATAGATCAACTCTTTCGATAATAACTGCTGCTGCGCGTTACTGGGCCTTATCGGCAGTACTAAAGAGACGTGACTAAACTCACTACCTTGGCTTTTATGTACTGTCATGGCATAACAGGTTTCGTGACTTGGTAATCGAGCGGGTAACACTTTTAATAGGCTGCCGTCCGCCTGAACAAAGTGGGCCATTAATCGGTGTGACTCACTATTGGTGTCGGGCAAAATAAGGCCAATATCGCCATTAAACAAACCGAGATTATAATCGTTGCTTTGAATGATGATTGGCCGCGCGGCGTAAAACTCCTGTTCAGGACGAATAAGTCCTTTGGCAGCCAAAGCGGCCGTGACCCCCTGGTTGATGCCATCAACGCCATATTCACCTGCCCGCATGGCGCATAAAATTCGATACTGATTAAAGCAATCGATAATGGCTTGTGCATCATTTGGCGTTTGGTGCATGGCGCCGATATAAGCACCATATTGTTCAACAGCCTGCGCGAGTAGGCTTTCAAGGCCACTATTGCTCTGCGCGCCGGTGTGATTGCTATTCACTAAGCCATGTTCAATCCACAATAACTCTTGATAACCTGTTTGCCAGACTTCTGCGACGCGAGCGGTATTTGACTGGTTCACCGCTAGGGCAAGTTGACCAATACCGGCATCGCCTTGAAAGCGATGGCTGTGCATTAGCATACAAAGACTGTCGCCAATCTTAGGGTTAGGACTGATAAACTCTGATAGCGGTGTGTTTGTTAACAGGCTAAGTCGATCCGCCTGCTCTTGTGAATAGCGCATCTGCCAGCGGTTTTGTTTGTTTACTTTAGAGACTTGCTTTAACCCTTGGCAAATATCGGCCAGTACAGCACCAGCTTCTACCGAGGCCAGCTGATCTTGATCGCCGAGTAAAATAAGCCGAGCATGTTCAGGAAGCGCCGATAACACCTTATGCATCATAGGTAAGTCGACCATAGATGCTTCATCAATAACTAACAGATCCAGTCTTAACAGATTGTCTTTATGGTGTCTAAATTGGTGCGAATTAGGAATAACACCCAGTAAGCGGTGTAAGGTTGCCGCTTCTTCTGGAATTTTGGCAATATTTTTATCCAAGTCGATGACGCCTGCTTGGCTTAAATCATTTGCAAGTCGCTGCTTTGAGGCTTTTATTGACTCACTTAAACGCGCGGCCGCTTTGCCGGTTGGCGCGACCAGTCGAATGGTTAGCTCCTGACCTGCGCACAGTAAATACAGCAGCTTAGTTACAGTTGTCGTTTTACCTGTACCTGGGCCTCCAGTGATGACGGCTAATTTCTGGGTCATTGCGGTAGCCGTGGCTATTTTTTGCCAGTCATATTGCTGCTCAGTCACGGGGAAGAGTTTAGCGAGTAATTCACGGGCTTGGTTTATGTCTAGACTGTTTATATCTAGACTGTCATTCAGTTCGTTAGGACTTGGTGATAATGACAGCTGCTTTAGTGAATCAGCCACTTCTTTCTCGTAGTGATAGTAGCGCTGCAGATAAAGATTACCTTTATCCATAATCAGAGGTTTTAGAATGGGGTCTTCAGGCGTACCTATGGCTTCGAATGCTAATAGCGCTTGCTCTAACTGACTTAGCTCTAAGCTTATTTGGCATTGGCTACTTTGCTCCTTAAAGGGATTGTCTAAATCTATCTGTTTAAGCGGCAAGCAAGTGTGCTGGCTCGACAAGTGTTGACTCACAAGGGCGCAGATAAGTGTGAATAAAGGCGATGACTCCTGATGAAGCTTAGTCATCTCTAACGCAAAGTGGCGATCAAGAGAGGTGAGTAATCGCTCATTTTGCCACCGTTTCAATAGTTCATTAATCGGCTGAGTAGTAACGATCATTTGACCTCCACAGAGGCATTATCTAGTGCTATTGAGCTTGAGCCTGACATTGGATCTGACATTAAGAGTGTCTCACTGTTCTGAGGTGTCGAGTTTGTAAATAACGCATCTAGCTTTTCGATAAGTAACTTAGGCGGCTTATCATAATACACCCCTGATTGTGGGCTACTGACAGACATTCCTCGTAAAAACAGATAGAAACAACCTCCTATATGCTGATCGTAATCGTAGTTTACCATCCTCAGCGAAAGGTAGCGGTGTAGGGCAAGCGTATAGATAATATACTGCAGATCATAACGATGAGAGCGAATAGCTTGCTGCATATTAGTGTAATGATATTGGCTCAAATCATCGCCTAAGTGATTCGACTTATAATCGGCGATAAAGTATTGGTTATTATGCTCAAAGGTTAAATCCACAAAGCCCTTAAGCATGCCTTGTAAGTCATCAAAGACAAGGCCTGCGCTATAGCCGAACTCGGTTAACAGGGCGTTGAGCTTATCGGCACTCAGGGATACTATAGGTAGGTAAAACTCCATCTCTACCAGTTTTTGTTGTGATGATAATTGTGCCAGCTTTAACGAATCATCGGTTGCTAACGGTGCATGCAATAAATCGAGATACCAAGCTTTGAGCACGTCTACCCAACTTTCATCTATGCCATATTTACTCATGGCAATCGGTAGCTGCACATCAAGATCGATTTCGGCTTGGGTAAAGTCGATGAGCTCTAATACCAAGTGCATAAAGCTACCGGCATTTGCGCCGCGCTCAAAGTTAAAGCGAGAAGGTGAGTCATCAATGTCATCGATAATGGTATCAACTTCCGGGAATATCTCATCATCGGCACCAGGCAGCACTTTTTCATGGGCTAAGTGTTTAACAAGACCTGAGTAGCTGCCGACACGCCATGGAGTCAGCTGCGGCCGTTTCAGCTCTTTTGGGGCAAAGTGTGTTTCAATGGCTTCATCTTTGGCTAAAATCACCGGCTCTACATTGACTTCTTTATCGCTACCCGCAGCTGCCAGTTCGCTTAAGCTAATGGCGACCGGATTGGCCTTTTGTAATAAGTTTGCTTGTAGCAGTAACCTATCGTAATCACAGGCCTTATCTTCAATCCCCAATAAATAACCAATGGCGGTTTCATGTAATTGGCTACTCATGCCCGACTTTTTGGTAAAGCGGCTATGGTTAGCAATATACAGATAGCACTTGAGTACCGGACGGGTAAGGGCCACATAGAGCAAGCGTAGATCTTCGGCTAAGGTTTCCCGCTTTTGGCGCTCCCAGCCTTCCTCACTCTGCTCAATATCCCAGATCAATTTATTGTGATCGTGATACAGCATGGGCGACGGTTTTTTTCGGTTATCGCGGCTTAAGCTGACAAACGGAATAAAGCAGATTGGGTATTCTAGGCCCTTACTCTTATGAATCGTGACAATCTGCACTAGGTTTTGCTCACTTTCTAAGCGTAGCTGTGCTTCTTCACTTGGCTGATTTTCAATAAGTGCTTGTTCAAACCAATTGATCAGTGCACTGAAGCCGTCGAGCTCTGTAGCCTTTTGCTGCAAGAGTTCACCCAGGTGTCTAAAGTCGGTTAAACGCCGTTCACCGTCCTCATTGTTAAGTAAACGCTCGATGATCTGAGTTTGGCTTGCCAGTGTCAGCAATGCCGGCATGATGCCGCGTTTTAACCACACTTGATGCAGCTGCGCAAATTGCTCAAGCAGTGTTTGGCGCGTATCTTCATCTTGGTTAAATTGATGAATAGCCTCGGCGCTATAACCGAGCAAAGAGGTGGCGAGGGCACTTCTTAACGCGCGCTCATCTTTCGGATCGGCCATGGCATAGAGAATCAATGCCATTTCCCGCGCTTCTAAGGTATTAAACACGCTGTCGCGACTTAAAAATACCGCACCAATTTGACGAAGGCGTAATGCAGACTTAATGACATTAGCTTCGTGTCTATCTCTGACGAGTACCGCAATATCTTTCGCTTTTAGTGGGGTATCAGCAATAGCGCACAGCTTTTGCTGCGCATCAGTCAGTAATAATGCGATCTCATCTGCAACATCATCAGCGAGTCGTTGTCTTGCAGTGGTCTTATTGAGGCCTTTTTCGCTCTCTTCACTCAATAGTCTGAGTCTTAAGGCACTGTTATTTTTAAGTTTTTCGTTGAGCACTTTTTTATCGGCAAAACTAGAGGCGTTAACGGGCTCAAAAGGGATCGACTGACTGATAAAGGGGTCATTTCTGTGGCTGAAAATAGCATTAACCGCATCGACCATCTGCTTGTTAGAGCGATAATTAGTGTCTAGATTGTAATGCTTGGCCGTTTGCTCACGAGCCTGGATATAGGTGTGAATATCGGCACCGCGAAACGCGTAAATAGCCTGTTTTGGGTCGCCTATCATCAATAAACTTAACTTGCTATCGTTATCGGACGGATCACGAAGGCTAGTATCAGTCTCTTCAGTCACATTCACTTTAGCTTGGCACTGGTAAACGCTTGAAAATATCTTAAACTGCAGCGGATCAGTGTCTTGGAACTCGTCAATTAATGCCACTGGAAAACGTCGGCTAATGCTGGTGGCTAAGCTATGCTTTTTAGCAACATCTAATGCACCCGCAAGGGTCAGTAGCAAGTCATCTGGAGTGAGCAGGTTGCGCTCAAGTTTTTGTTTAGCAAAGCGTTTGGCAATGCCATCTCTTGCGCAATAAAGAAAGCTTGGAATGAGATCTGTGATGAACTGAGCCAGTCGCTCCATATGCTCCAGCATGGGAGCTTGCTGAGCTGATGGGATCTCTCCGCCTTTATTTAATTTAAGGCTATTAAGTGACAAAGCCTCAAGCGCCTTTGCGGGCGGTAAGCCTTGGCCGAAGGCAACCCAGTTGTCGATATCATCGAGCATCTTGGCAAGCTTTGGGAAACCATCGCTTTGTTTACCAAAACGCGCGCCATTGAGTGGCAGTGAATGCAGCAAGGTTTCGGTTTGCTCGCGCTCTGTAGGCCAAATCAATTTAAAGCGGCTTAGGCTTTGAGTTAGGTTTGTTTGTAACTTATCAAAGGCTTCAGGCATAGGCATAGCAACGGCATTACTGGCACCGAGTAATGGTCTAAGTTGGCGTGATAATGCATCGGGTTCACTAAATTTACTTTGGATCACATCGGCCAAACTGCCTGTTAATGGATAGCACTTCTCACGCCAAAAATCGCGCACCGCATGATGCAGGAATTCACTATCATCTAAGGTGAATTCAGATTCAAATAGTAGAGATGACTCAAAGGCCATATCTGCCAAAATGCGCTGACAAAAACCGTGAATGGTAAAAATAGCCGCTTCGTCGAGTGATTTTAGCGCAAGATCTAAACGCTTACGGGCAATGGGTAACGCCTCTTGGGCCGTTGCATCGTACAGCGCATTGATCAATTGGTCATCGACCTCGAGACCGATAAAGCGGCGATAAGCAAGCTGAATTTTCTTTCGAATACGATCTCTTAACTCACCCGTTGCTGCATTGGTAAAGGTAACGACTAAGATTTGCTCGCAAGTCAGTGGCGTATCAATGCCATGACCTAGCAGCAGGCGTACGTACAAGCCGGCAATGGTAAAGGTTTTACCTGTACCGGCGCTGGCCTCGATGAGGCGACTGCCGCCAAAAGGCAATGTTAGCGTATCTAAAGGCTCTGGTGTGATAGTTGCGGCGGCAGTATGAGTTTTAGTCGTTATATCGTTTAGGTGATGGTTACTCATCTTAGTTTGCCTCACTTGGATTTATTGACGACGTGGCCGCTAAATCGATATCGACGGTGTCAATTCCAGACTCTGAAAATGTTGCTAATTCACTGAGTTTATCTTTGTGATACAAGCTCAGTAGCGGCGAGAGTAATCTATCTGCCGTTTTAGCGAAGTTATCTTCGCTAAAGTCTTCTGGGAAACTAAATAACCGCTGGAAATGTGGCTCAAGCCCTTCACCTAGCTGGCTCTGTTCGTCTAACCACTGTGATTGTGCCTCCATTAATTTTTGTCTATGTGAGCCTTCAGCCTCGACGTAGGCTAGAGCCGTACGAGGCATAAACATTAACGGATGTGCTTGACCTTGCTTGAAACAGCTTAACCATTGACTTAATTGATTTTTTGCCTGTTCAGCAGTGACGGGTGCAAATGCATGGAAGTGGCCAATATCGAGTAAATAACTGGTTATTGGCGTGCGTCTGTTTAGCTCTGATTTAAGTGCTGGCTGCTGCATGGCGCACAGGCAAAGATGACGTAAATAGACACGGATTAAATCGCGGCCATTGGCAGTACCCGGGCGGTAGTTCACTAAGCCTTTGGCGCTTAAATCATCGATGCGGCCGACGAGGTTGATATTCTCATCATCAAATAGAAGGTTGATGTTGACCGACTCTGCTTTGTCCCCTTTAAGATATAAACTGCGACCAATCAATGGTTTAATATCATGTAGATACTGATTTAAAATCAAGTCATCAAAGGGCTTTAATGGTAAATTACCTTGCGCTTTTAAACGTGCTAACAAGTCGGTGTCAGGCTGCAGCTCACCGCTGTCGATGGCATTGTCTAACAAAATGGCTTGTAGTTTGTAGCGCTCTAAGGCATTGAGACTAAAAGGCTCGTCATTATCATCTGCCTGGATATCAAGCCCAAGGTCAACCTTTAAAGTACGATTAAAGAAATACTGCGCCGGGTTTCTGAAAAAGCGGATCAGCGCTGAAAGTTCAAGTTCTTGCGGCTCGCTACCGCTGTCATCACTAAATGGGATCAGTTGCGTCATTTGGCCGATGAAGTGTTTGTAATGACTTTGCTGCACACTGGACTCGGCTCTCATTGGAGTTGGACACCACTGTGCAGAGTAACTTTGTTGAAGACGTTGGTGTACCTCTGCTGATGACGCCGTATTTGCGCTAGCATCTGCTGCCGTATGTAAGCCCGAGTCTAAGCCTGTATAAAGCCGGCTATCAAATGGTTGCAGTGGCTGTTTATAAATTAAATGCGCGCGCATACGCTTTTCAATATCATCGATTAAGGTCGGTGATACGTTACCTGTTGATGCTTGCTCACCCGCTAAACTCTCGGGTAGGTAAACCAGTTGGCAATACTCAATTAATTCAGAGACCAACATCGATGGGATGCGTTCTGAATCGTCACGCTCGCTATTGCCGATATAACTGATATAAAGCTGATCTCGCGCCGATAAAATAGCTTCTAAAAATAAGTATCTATCATCTAAACGGCGTGAGCGGTCGCCTTTTCGTGGCCCCATTTGCGCCACAAGGTCAAAGCCTACGGGATGCTGCACTCGTGGGTATACACCATCATTCATTCCCAGCAAACAGACTAGTTTGAAGGGAATAGAGCGCATCGGCATTAAGGTACAGAAATTAACGCTGCCGGCAAGGTAACGCTGACCGACTCGAGATTCTGACAGACGGCTAGTAAACCAGTTTTGTAATACTTCGATGGTGAGTGGCGTGGTGTACCCAGCTTCGGTTAACTCTTCATTGAGTTTAACGATGGCGTCACGGATCTCCTGTTGCTGCACCATTTCATCATCGTCAACATTATAAAAGTTGTCTAATATGGCCTCGAGTTGCGCCATGCGTTCACTCAAGCTACATACTTCTGCAAGCGCTTGGTGAACATCATCCAGTGCTTCGATAAAATCGAGCAGTTTGCCTAACGCTTGGGCAGTTTGTCCTTCGACGCCATTTACCGATAAGTTGTGCTGATAAAGTGGTGAGTCGTCACTAAAGCTGTAACCTAATATCAAGCGTTTGATGCCAAATGCCCAGGAGTTTTGCTCAAAGGCTGGAATATGGTATTCGGTGCGACTATTTTCGTCGCGGCCCCAACGTACACCTGCTTGCTCTAACCAACGCTTAATGACCGTCAGGCCGTCATCGTCTAGTTCAAAACGGCGCAGCACCGCTGGCACTTCTAAGATACTGAGGATATCGGTCAGACCAAAACGGCTTTGGTTGATTTTTAATAGGTGTAAAAAGCTTGAGATTAGTGGGGACTCTTGCGCGGCGCCGCGATCGGCAATAGCGTAAGGAATATAATGAGCGCCTTGTTTTGCGCCAAAAACGGCATCGATATAGGGGGCATAGGCGGCGACATCGGGCATCATGATCACGATATCTTTTGGTGCTAGCGGGGTAGCGCCATCTGCAACTTGTTCATCAGAGATAGGGCGAGATAACATCTCAAGCAAGTGGTCGTGCAGGGTCTCGACTTCTCTAAGCGGGCTGTGGCAGCTTCGTACCGTAATTGAGTTATCAGTTTCTTGAACCACTCTTCGGCCATCTAAGCTTAAATACAGCGCGGCATCAGGTCCAAGGCTTTGACCCCGGGTGCTTAGCTCTAATATGTCATATTGCACACCACTGAGCATAGTCTCGGGGCTTGGCTCTTGGTAGCAATCGAAATTAAAGGCGGTATGCTCCTCTGGTAGCTCTAATAGTAAGTCGAGTAATTCACGACCCATTTTACCGTTATTAGCGAGAAGTGGATTGCCGACTTCGAGCTTATCTTCCCACTCGAGTTCTAATTTATGTTTATCGGCATACTGCAGTGCCATCCGCGCGCGTAGGCGGGGATCGACTATGTCGCCCCAATAGTGCTGACAGGGACTAAGGTTTAGCATGATCACATCGATGCGCTTGGCTAAATAGTGCAGTACGTCAAGGGTTTGTGGTGCCATCGACGAGATCCCAAACACAAACAAGCGTCTGGGTAGTGCTTCTAAGTTGGTGCTAGGCTCATCGAGTGCATCAAACAAGGCTTGGTGTAGATTTGCACGGTGATAGCGACTCTTATTTAAAGTGTTAGCATTAAAGTCGATAAGTGCGCGCCATAAAATCGGTTGCCACGCTTGAGCTGGACTGAGTTTGTCACCTTTTGGCGGTAACGTCGGCTCATTGGCCTCCCAAGCACTGATCCAGTCAGGACGGTAAACTAAATATTGGTCGAAGATATCGGCTATTTGGCCACAAAGTTGATACAATTTAAGTGGGTTTTGTTCAGTGCTTTCAATGCCCGCACTTTCGCTGTCAGCGTTTGGAAAGCCTATTTCTACGTGAGTTTCAACATTAGTTTCGATGTCAGAATTTAAGTCTCGACCAAGATTGCCGTTGTTCAGGTAATTTGCCAGCGGTAAAAAGTCGTCTCTGTCGATAAGGGTTGGCAGCAACTCCATCAGTTTCCAGGTCATTGCCGCTTTGGTAAAGGCGTTTTCTTTTGGCACATCCTCTAGCAAGGTATGACATAACTGCCAGATAAAACTTGAGGGCAGTGGGAACTCTAAGCCCGCTGCAATATTGTTTTGCCTCGCTATCTCTAATCTTAACCATGTGGACATACCCGGGCTCTGAACCAAAATATGTTCAGGCATCAATAATGGGGTGTTGGGTAATGGCGTGCGCAGCTCGCTGGCTAGCAGCTGTGATAATGCTTCCATTTGGTTTGATTGTACGAGATATAGCATGGCGGTCCTTTAACAACAATGCACTGGAGTGAGCACTTCATCGACTGAATTAATCCATTCTATGTGTTTGTTTTATTAAGTGCCAATCTCTGTTTAATGATATTGATTTTTAGCCATCTCGATTGCTTGATAAGTAGCCGAGAACAGTGTTTATTGCTATTTTCACTCAAATTTTGATACTTAATGGCGACAAAATACTGGGTTAATTTATCAAAGTCTTTCGCAATTGACGGGAAGACGGAGGCAACACGTTGGTTGTAATCTTGTGGGCCTTCATGGTGGGCTCTTGGCAAGCCGCGTTGGCGCAGCATTTTACAGACAGAATAATAAGCGTTGAGGTGTTTATCACTTGAGCGGCGAAACTGAATGATTCCGGCGCTATAAGCGATAGATAAGCCGATAACACTTAGGCTAATTAAGATGAAAATCGCAAGCTTAATGGGCGTGAGCTGACCTAAAAGATCTTCAAGAACGCCTTGTTGCTTTTTACTATCGAACCCGAGAACCCAGGTACTCCAAAAGTAATCGATACTTGAAAATTGCATCCGTAATTGATTCAAAAAAGGATTATCGCGGTAGGCTAGGCTACTAAATGGATTATCTAACAGATAAGTCGCCTCGGGGTCAAAAATGGCGTCAAAGCCTTGTTCGACTCGTTCGGGGGCGATCATCGCCGTTGGGTCTAATCGTACCCAACCTTGATTAGCCAGCCACACTTCAACCCAGGCATGGGCCATATATTGATACACGCTGTAATAACCCGCCGCGGCGTTAAATTCAGCGCCCTGATAACCGGTCACTAAGCGGGCTGGGATCCCCGTGGCTCTGGCCATAAATGTAAAAGCACTGGCGTAGTGCACACAAAATCCAGCCTTGTTATCGATAAGGAAATCATCGATTTGCTGCTCGCCAACGCTGGGGGGGTGCAAGGTATAGTAGTAAGGTTGCTCAGTGAAATAGCGCATCATCGCATTAAGGCGTGGGGCGGGGGCTGGGTATTTGGCTGCAAATTGTTGAGCGAGAGCCAGAGTTTTAGGGTTGCTGTTGTTAGGTAACGTTAGGTTAATAACGCGGCTTTGTGGGCTAAGTTCGCTATCCATAATATGCTTGTCATAACTGCTGACTTGATACAAGCGCCTTTGATCTATCGGTCGAGCAGCGTAGAGCGAATAATCTTCGAGTGCATGAATGCCTTTGTCTTGAGTGGTCGCGACATCTAGACCAAACAACCATTGTTGACCGCTCGATTCGGCAATGACCGTGTAGCTGATAGGGCTTGCTTGTGTGGGATGCGCCTGCTTAATGGTTTGCTTAGAGGCTTGCTTAATCGATGTGGGTTGCCCGTTGGATGCTTGTTTGGCTATCCGCACATTTTGAGTCCAATCTTTACCATCATAATCTTCCATTACAATGGCGCGCCAATAGAGCTTATCGTTACTTGGGGCGTCACCATTAAATGTTGCCCTAAAAGCCAGTTCACTTGAGCGTGTTAGCTTGCCGATATCGCCAAAGCTGACGGAGTCAGAAAGCCCTGTTTGGGCGCTTTTATTGGGGGGTACCATCCATAGGGGGGCAAGGCGAGGTAAGACTAAAAATAGCACTATGGTCAGCGGTAAACTTTGAACAATCATTTTACTACCGAGTTTTGCTGTATAGCTAAAGTTGCCCTCATCGTGATATAGGCTGATGAGTACGCAGGTATTAATAATGGTCACGATTAATAAATGAAGGGTCGTTAATACGCTTTGCTGCTGAATAAATGTAAAAGCGATGAGGAAGAAACCCACGAGTACAATAGCCTGAACATCACGGCGATTACGCATCTCTATGTACTTTAAAGCGTAACCGAGTATGAGTAGATTAACCATCGCTGTGAGGACACCGATTTGCCCTGCAACCATAGTCAGTGTTGATGCTGAAGCAAACGCGAGGCTGGTGACAAGCCATTTGGGTGGTTTAGCGACTTTGCCTAAATAGATGCCGATACGCCAAAAAATACAAATGGCACAAATCGCCAGAGACCAAAGCGTTACTTGCTCATATAGCGGAAATAAGATGGCAATATTGGTGATAAGTAGCCACATCATAGTGTGACGTGAAATGCTTTGCCTTTCTTTTGCTGTCATTGGTTATCCTTCGAATAATATTTTCGAGGGAAGAGTGCCAATTGAGTTTGGATCTTGATGCGATGCTGCTCTCCATGAGATGGCGTTATCGAATTGCCTGCGATAATCAACCCAAAGACCTGATTTTTATTACTCAATTGTTCGGTATGCCAAGCAAGATGGCTCAATGCAAGCTCGATATCTTGCGGTTCTTTTTCTAGCTGTAACCATAAAGGGGCATCTTGTGGCTCTTCAAATTCCTTAGTTAGCATCCCGCGGCCTTGAGCCCATTGTTTCCATGCAACCTGCTTTAACGGCTCACCCACTATGTATTCCTTTAATCCTTTATATTCATCAACGCCAGCAACATACTTGCCTGTATCTTGATGATCATCACCTTGGTATGCACTGAGTTTATTGGGGGTAGCATCGACGATAGGTTGGCTGAATACTAACTGAGATAAGGCTAAGTCAACCTGGGACCAGGCTCGGAAAAGTCCAAGAGGGTAACGAGTTTCTACTGTGATCCTGCCGGGATGATTTAGCCCGCGATGGGACTCGTTGAAGGTGACTAACGTCTGGGTTTGGTGATTACTGACCTGTTTAACGTTTTCTAAGGGCTGGTTTTTAAAGTTGAGCTGGATTTCATAAGCGTTCGAGTGTGATGACAGGTTTATCGGAAAGTAAATTGGTCTGCCGGCAACGTTATGTTTGGCCTTACTGCTAGACAGAGTCAGCCCCGCTAGATTCTTATAACTGTAAATAATGCAGGTATTGAAGATGCTGAGAAGTAAAAAGCTTAATCCCATTACCAAGTTATTTTGATAATTGGTACCAAATAAAAACAATAGGGTTAAGAGGAACAGCCAAGCCCAGCCAAATTTGGTTGGTAGAATAAAAATACTCTTATGACTCAGGATTATTTGCTCTGTTGCGGGGAGCCGACGGACTATCCAGTGTTGCCATTTGTGACCAAGTTTAGCCTTGATCCGAGTCAATAACCCATTATGGTTAGACTTATTGTTAGTATGGATTGACATAGGCTTGGTTCAAATGAATTTACCTCTGAATGTTATTGTTGATACGTTTTGCACTAGGCAATGGGTTCCCAATCTTTCGGTTATAGGATTGGGTTCACTTTATTTAGGATCTTAGCGGATAGCGCTTCTCCTTCCTGTTGGGAGGTTTGCCTTATTCTGTGTTCTGCTACGTGCATGAATATAGCTTGCACATCTTCAGGGACAAGATATGTACGGCCATTGATAAAGGCCCAAGCCTTAGCTGCTTGTAGTATGGCTTTACTTGCCCGAGGAGAAAGCCCTACGCCTAAAGATTCACCTCGAGAGGTGTTTACCAATGCCAGAATATAGTTTAGTAAGGCGTCTGATACACTGACATTGTCGATGCTGGCTTGCAACTCTTGCAGAGATTGCGCCGATAAGCACTCGGGTAAAATGGTTGCTTTTGCATTGCCAGCGGGGCCCTTTAACATGGTGAACTCGGCCTGAGGGGAAGGATAGCCAATCGATATGCGCATCATAAAGCGGTCTAACTGAGATTCGGGTAAAGGAAAGGCTCCTGATTGCTCACTGGGGTTTTGCGTGGCAATAACGAAAAACGGTTGGGGTAATTCGTAAGTCGTACCATCAACAGTAATTTGCTGCTCTGCCATGGCTTCTAACAGTGCGCTTTGGGTTTTAGGGCTTGCGCGGTTAATTTCATCGGCTAAAACCATCTGTTTAAAGATGGGGCCGGGATGAAAGATAAATTGAGATTGTTGTTTATCGAAAATGGACACACCTAAAATATCAGCAGGTAGCATATCACTGGTGAATTGAATTCTTTGATAACTTAACCCTAATGTTTGCGCCAACCCATGAGAAAGACTTGTTTTCCCCATTCCCGGTAGATCTTCAATTAACAAGTGCCCTCTGGCTAAAATACAGGTTAACGCGAGTTTTATTTGATGAGGCTTACCAAGTAGCACTGTTTCCAGTTGCTGCAAAACGCTGCTTATATTTAAGTTGAGCATAGAAACCCTGTCTTTTTATCGTTTTAGTTATTATTCCTGCGCCTCTCTACTATGGTGTAAAACAGATTCTCTTTCCAGTAAAGCTAGACGGTTCGTGTTTCTTATAAGAGGGGTTATCAGTAATCGATAAGCTAAAGAATCCATGGTATTCAGTGATTTACCCCGTTTTCGCCACCATTTTCAAGCCGCTGCTTATTAGCCGATAAATAGCAGTAGGTTTAGCCTGATAAATCAGCCTGAACCATTAATGAATTTGAACCACGTTCAATAAAGCTGACACCTTTTGAGCAGAACGTCTCCTTTAGATGTAGATCTAGATGTAATGGGCTTGCTTGTGGGCTCCGCTAGCCTTGATTGTAATGCTAGTCGCTAGTCGCTAGTCGCTAGTCGCTAGTCGCTAGTCGCTTTAGTAATCAAATGTCAGCTCTTGCTCCGATAGTAATTCAGGCGACTTATCTTGTTTAACCTGATAAATGACTCGGTAACTTAACACTGCCTGTACATATTCTCGAGTCTCACGGTAGGGGATTGATTCGATAAAGCTAACTACATCAAGTTTACCGTCACTCTTTTTAAGCCAACTGTTTATACGATGTGGACCCGCATTATAAGATGCGGTAGCTAATACTCTATTTTGATCAAATTGCTTGAGTAAACCACTGTAATAGGCGCTACCTAATGCAATATTAAGGTTTGCATCGTATAGGCTTTTTATTCCACGGTAGGGCAGTTTGGTTTTGTTCGCGGTTTGCTTTGCCGTCGCAGGCATCAGCTGCATATAACCACGAGCACCGACCCCAGATGTCGCGTTAGGGTAATAGGCGCTTTCTCTACGGGAAATTGAGCGAATTTCGTCGATATCGACGGCATATTTTTTGCTGGCATGGCTAAATGCATTTTGCGCGGCATAAGGAAAGCGCATCTCCATATCGTTCCAGAGCTTCGCTTGTATGCTGGCTTGAACGCCAAGACTATGCCATTGTTTTTCGACAGCGTAGACCGCATATTCTTTCTGCATTGGCTTATCGTGTCGGTTTAGCAGCATAACCCACTCGGCTCTGGCATCTGATTGTTTATCGATAGCGAGAAGCTCGGCGACGCGTGCTAACCCGCTATCATCAAGTACTCGCTGCTTGAGCTGTTTGTTACTTTGACTAACTTGGTTTTGTAGTTGAAAGGGCTGCTGAAGTTTTGCCGCTGCGAGGTAACCATAAAAGTTACGTTCAAGGCGTAGGGCTTCAAACAGAGCCATTGACTGTACTTGGCTTTGTTTACTGTTGTCTTTTGCGAGTACGGTTGCACGCCAATACTTCCAGCGGGCTGTATTTTGTTTTTGCTGACTTAGTTGGGGTAAAAATGTAGCAAAACTTTTTTGGTCGTTATCTCTCAGCGCCCAACGTAAGCGCATTTCGACTAAGTCGTCACTATCAAGTAGCGGTAAAATAGTATCTACGTAGCTTTGAAGTTCAATCGTTTGATAAATCAGTGCTCGTCTAACAAGATAACGACTTAGCTTTCGGCCTTGATAATCACTGAAACGGTCGGCTTTTTGGTAAGCAGCAAATAGCTTTACCGCTTGTTTTAGATCTTTCTTGGCTAACTTTCTCAATCCTAGCTCAACAATAGTGGCATTAATTTTTGCTGAACCACTAAATTTTGATTTATGCCTTAGGCTACGTGGATCTTTATAGACGGCGAGCAAACGCTTGGCATCATTTTTATGGGTAGTTAATTGGCGTGATAGATAGGATAAGAGTCCATACTGGCCTTGCTCAAAGCTGAGCAGCATACGTGACCAGATCAGCTCTTGAGTGCGCAACCCGGCTTGTTGCCATTGTTTAAATAGAGGATCACATTCTTTAGGGCGTGAGCGACCGTAGAGCCAAAGAGATTGAGCGCCGTCATAGGCAAGTTGTTTATCGCCTTGTTGTAATTGGGCACGATAGAAATAACATTGAAGCGTAATATTGTTGGGGCTCTTTGGGCTGACAATAAGAAAGTCATTCCAGCGTTGTTGATTACCACTACGCTTAAGGTAACGGTAACGACCTGTGTTATATAGTGGACTGCCCTCAAAGGCGGCTAATTGTTTCATCGCCTGTTTTGCGGGTTGTTTCAATATACCGTTGATCTTGCTGTGAAAGTCTAAATAGATGGCGAGCGGGTAGTCATCTAATTTATCACGCATTTGTTGGTATTGGTTTAACTGTTGTTTATTTAGTGCGCTCCTTGCATCTAAATAAAGTTGCTGCTCTTTGGTCAATGTCGATGCATAGACTGATGAGCACACTAGTAGTGCTACAATCCCCGTAAAAATGCGACTTAACTGCTTGTGCATTTGCAAGAATCCTCTTGAATTTCCCTATTTTGAGCCTAGTTATGACGGCCCTGTGAGTCACTCTTGATGAAAATCATCATCTGATAAGCTTAGCGCTTTATCGAGAAGTTGGGCATCCACTTTTTTACTGGTTTGTACGCCTAAAAGTTGCATTTGATGCGCTTGACGAATGACATTGCCTTTTCCGCTCGATAACTTGTTCATAGCACTAGTGAAGTTTTTATCTGCTGATTCGAGAGCGCGGCCTAATTTATCCATGTCATCTAAGTAGCCACATAGTTTGTCGTAAATTTTACCCGCTTGTTTTGCTATCATCTGTGCATTTTGGTTCTGGTACTCATAACGCCAAATGTTGTTAATGGTTCGCAGTGCGACCAGTAAGTTCGTTGGGCTAACTAGCATGATATTGCTTTCAAGGGCGTAGTTAACAAGGCTAGGATCGTGTTCAAGCGCCAATAGAAATGCCGGTTCTAATGGGATAAACATTAATACGTAATCAAGGCTCTTTAAACCATGTAACTTTTGGTAATCCTTCTGACTTAAGCCTTTAATATGGCCGCGCACTGAAAGAATATGCTCTTTAATTGCTTGAGCTCTGAATTCATCATCATCACTGTTAAAATATCTTTCATAAGCGACCAGTGACATTTTTGCATCGATCACGACGTCTTTGTTTTCAGGTAAATGCACGATGACATCGGGCTTAAAACGTTTGCCGCTGTCATTTTTTAGATCGGTTTGGGTATCATACTCATGACCTTCTCTAAGACCACTTTCTTGTAAAACACGCTCAAGGATCACTTCTCCCCAGTTACCTTGCTGTTTATTATCACCCTTTAATGCTTTAGTGAGGTTAACAGCATCTTGGCTCATCTTTAAGTTAAGTTCAGTTAATGAGTCTAGCTGGTGTTTAAGGGCACTACGTTGAGTTTGCTCATGGGAGTATGAAGCCTGAACTTGTGCCCTAAATCCTTCTATTTGCTGCTTAAATGGCGCAAGTACACTGTCTAGCTGTTGATTGTTTTGCGATTGTAGTTTTTCACTGCGCGCTTCAAAGATTTTAGTTGCGAGGTTTTCAAACTGTGCATTTAAACGGACCTCTGAATCTTCAAGTAACTGGATTTTGTCATTAAGGGCTTGCTGTTTAGCATCAAAACTTGCGGTTAAGGTTTGTTGCATGGCATTAGACTTAGAAAGGGCAAGTTGAGTTTCCATCTGCTTGCGTTGATTATCTGCAAGAGCTTGCTCAAGATCTAGGGCTCTTTCTGCTTGCGCTTGTGCCTTGCCTAACTGCTCTATGCGAAACTCTAGTTTGTCTTGATATTGATCGATTACTAATTCTTTTTGCTGGATGTTTTCTTTTAATTCTAAAATTTCAGTCGTTAGCTCAAGTTTTGTTTGTTCCATTTCATCCATAAGCTGCTTTCGAAGATATTCCCATTTAACTCTAGTTTTTCTTTGGTTAAATAACGCGCCAATTAACATTGAAAGAAAAGCGATTGCGGCGATGATAACGATTTGTGCAGTTGAGAAGGCGAGTTCTAAAGGCATGTGAGAAGGCTCTTAACATGGTGGATGAAGCGCTAGAGTGGCACGGTGATTTAAACACTGCAAGCATAAGCAGATGATTAGTAAAGTAAGTGGTGCAGAGATAATCACCTGTTAACAAAGTGTGACGTATAGCTAGGTGGTAATTTAATTAATGCTGATTTGAAACCTTTCTCAAAAAAGAGCGGTCTGATTAGTTAATAGCAATATATTGATACGAAAAAGGATGGACGCGGCCAATGAATATAAAAAAAGCTGCTGCATGGGATAAATTTAAAGACAGTGATATTACGCCAGAAGAGGTGTATCAAGACCGTAGGCGCATCCTCAAGCAGATGGGGTTTGTGGGGGCGGGGGCGCTATTGTCTTCCCACGCCAATGCTGGTGTCTTTGATTTTTTTTCGGATGATAAGCAACAAGCAGCGTATCTAACGAAAAAGTTACCTTTTGCTAAGCAAACTCAATATGACCATCTGCTCTATGGGGCACTTACACCTGAATCAAAAATTACATCTCATAATAACTTCTATGAATTTGGCACCAGTAAAACAGATCCGCAGGAAAATGCACAAAGCCTTAAGATTGAACCATGGAAATTAGTGATAGATGGCGAAGTCGATAAGCCTATGACGTTAGATTATGATGATTTGCTGAAACTGTTTCCTCTAGAAGAGCGAGCCTATAATTTCCGCTGCGTTGAGGCTTGGTCAATGGTCATCCCTTGGGTGGGCTTTTCATTAGCTAACTTACTTAAGAAGGTTGGGGTGAACAGTAATGCGAAGTATGTTGCCTTTGAGACTTTATATGACCCTGAGCAGATGCCGGGGCAAAGGAGTCGGTATGCCGGAGGAGGGATTAATTACCCTTACGTAGAGGGCTTAACCTTAGCCGAGGCCATGAATGACTTAACCTTTATGTCTGTCGGTCTTTATGGCAAAACATTACCCCCGCAAAATGGCGCGCCAATTCGCCTAGTGGTGCCGTGGAAGTATGGATTTAAGAGTATTAAGTCTATAGTTCGTATTCGCTTAACCGATAAGCAACCGCCGACATCCTGGAATCAACTTGCAGCCAGTGAGTATGGTTTTTACGCAAATGTTAATCCAGAGGTTGATCATCCTAGGTGGTCGCAGGCATCAGAGCGAAGAATCGCCGAAGGCGGGCTTTTCTCAGCCAAACGGATCCCGACTTTGCCATTTAATGGCTATGGCGACATTGTTTCTGAACTATATAAAGGCATGGATTTAAATAAGTTTTATTAAATTAGGCCGAGTCACGGTTTTTTGTTAATTGTTAATTGATTCGCTAGGAGATTTTATGCGTTTAAATCGCCGTTCTGTATTTTGGCTAAAAGTGCTATTTCACACGCTGGGCTTGCTGCCAATCGTTTATTTAGTACTAAAAGTCGTTAGTGATAATGCGGGGGGCGATCCGGTGCAATATATCATTCATTTTACCGGTATTGGCGCACTAAATGCGCTGGCTGCAACCTTGCTTATTTCGCCTATTGCTAAGGTGTTTAAGCAAGGGGGATTGTTGCAAACTAGGCGTTTAGTGGGCTTATATGTTTTTGCGTATGCAAGCCTACATGTACTGGCGTTTTTTAGTTTAGATTTACTATTTGCATGGTCGCTGTTTTTTGAAGAGGTCATTAAGCGCCCTTACATATTGGTTGGGGCAACGGCCTATGTTTTACTTACCTTACTGGCATTAACTTCGTTTAAAGGGGTAATGCGTAAAATGGGTAAGAGTTGGCAAAAATTACATAATTGGATCTATCTTATCGCTATATTGGTACCAATACATTTCTATTGGTCGGTAAAGTCTGAGGTGATAGAGCCAAGTCTGTATATATTACTCTTTGCTATTCTGTTGGGTTTTAGAGTTTGGCAAAGTAAAACGTGCAAGCAATTATTTATAAAGTGTTTTCGTATGCTTACATGCAATAAAGAAACTCAATATTTAAATTGACGCCCAGTCAATGAAAAGCTTCAAGCTTGAGAGTGCGCTATTCAATTAACATTATTCTATGTTTAATATTTCTGGTGTTGGCACTATAGTGATTAGGGCATAGCTATAAAATAAAGGCAGATAATATTGCCTTTTTATATCAATGACAGATAAGTGATAACCAAAAGCCTGCTATTTGCGCGTACCAAGTGTTTCTGTTGCTTGCTAAAAATGAGCAATACTCGCATAGAACTTGAGGTTTTTGTGGCAAAGTCGCAAGCAGGAGTAGGCTAATTGAAGGCTAGGGCGAGTGAGCGTAGCAGGTAATATTAGAGACAGAATAAAACTTATCAACACCAAACGCCGCTGAGCTATTTTTTATGTAAGCTATGTCACCTAGCCCATCCTTAGGCTGACGTCGATATTTGACTCTAGTGTCGAGATTGATACGTGGTTAATTCAAATCACAAATCACAAATCACAAATCACCAAATCGGTTTATTGAATTTTTTGATTGCTTTAGTTTATTAGATTAATGAGTGTAATTACTTTTTAAAAGTCTTTATAACCACTTGCTATTAATCGTTTCCTTGCTGCTTCATTACTCGAATAACATCTTCATAAGACATGTTAAATTGACGGGATAAGTTGATGATTTTAGTTTTATAAGTTTGAATGTTCTCTTGTTGAGCTAACAATCTTTTTTCATTCTCAACTAATTCATTGACCGCTTCTTGTAATATTAATAAACGACGAAGATTAAAATCTAGAGAGTCTATGTACTTTAGCATTTGCACTTTATTGCGAGCTTGCTCTAAGTCACCAGAGTGTTTTTTATCATAACCATACTGGTCTAGTGCTGCGATAGCACTTTCTAATTCGAGATTATTGTTCATTTTTACCTACGGTTAACAGAATGGTCTGTGTACAGACATTAAACAAGATTATAGTTTGTATTCTAGCTGGGGAAAAGCCTGAAATGCATAAAAGATAGCTTAATTCATCTGTTAATACTTGGGTTTCGGCTCTCGACCTGTCACTCTACTGCTTATTGATAACGATATTTGCGTGGAGGCCCAATGTTGGATTTGTTACCTGACCTATTTGATACCTACGCCGACAAGTTAATCTTGTTACCGCCAATGTTTATCTCTTATGGGAAAGCGGAGTGCTTTTGGGGAGAGGTTGTTACCGTAAAATGTTTTCGCGATAACTCTAAAGTGAAAGAGTTATTGGCTCAAGAGGGTAAAGGTAGGGTGTTAGTCGTCGATGGACAAGGTGTGATGGACTGTGCTTTGTTAGGCGATATGATTGCCGAAAATGCTGCTCATAATGGCTGGAGTGGCGTAGTTATTTTTGGTTGTGTACGAGACGTCGGTACACTGAGTACGATTAATTTAGGTATTAAAGCCATAGGTGCCAATCCGATAAAGACGGTTAAAAAAGGGATAGGTGAAGTGAATATTGCCGTTGAAATATATGGCGTCATCATATCTCCACACTCTTTCATCTATGCAGATGGTAATGGCGTTGCTGTTGCTAATGAAGCCTTAGATATATCCGTGCTAAATTTAAAATAACTTATTTTGTGATAACAGATGGAACCTGCTATGAAATTTTTAAAATGGTTTTTTATTTCAATCTTAGGATTGGTTCTTGCGTTGGTACTTTATGTCACCGTCATTTTTGATCCCAATGACTTTAAACCACAAATTGTCGATATTGTGAAGGACAAGACGGGCCGAGAATTGGTGATAGGCAGTGACTTGTCTTGGACGTTTTTTCCAAGTCTAGGCATTAAGCTAGGACAAATAACCTTATCCAATCCTGATGGGTTTAAAAATCCATCCATGGTGTCAGTCAAACAAGTTGTTGCCGAAGTGGCATTGATGCCACTACTGAAAAAAGAGGTCGAAATCTCTCAGCTTAACCTGGATGGATTGACCTTAATGCTTGAAACTCAAAAAGATGGCCGTACGAGTTTTGATGGGTTAAGTGGAGATGCTAAGGCTAAGGCTAAGACACAGGCAGAGACAAAAGCAGATGCTTCAGCAGATGGTGGCGTGAACTTAGCGCGTTTAGATATTGGTGGCATCGCAATTACCAATACTAAAATTACCAATATCGATAATGTGACTCAAACAGAGCAAGTGTTTGCATTAAAAGAGCTGATATTAGGACGTTTTCAGTTAGGCGAGTTTGCATCTCTTAAGTATGAATTATCTGCAACCTTACCTGATATGGATCTGGTTAGCCAAGGAGAGGGGCTGCTAAAGGTTGCACAAGATCTTAAGACGATAACCATTAATGAATTTGTCATAAGTAACCAGGTGACTGCTGAAGGGCTTCCTCATGGTAGCTTAAAAGCCGATCTGAATACATCTCTGGTTGTGGCTTTGGATAATCAAACCCTCAGCCTAGTACTTTCAAGTTTTAGTGCCGCTAATATTAACGCATCTGGTTCACTTGATGTGGCTTACGGCAATAAAGTGCCAAACATCGTGGCTAAATTAGACGTGGGCGATGTGGATCTTGACGCGATGTTACCAAAGCAAGAGGGTGAACAAGCTAAAGAGGCTCAACCATCTACAACAGCATCTAAAGCGGTTGAACCCGATTTAACGGCAATGAAATCGATAAACCTTGATGTCGACGTTCGAGTAAAGTCAGTTAAAGTCGCTAACTTAAAAACTCAAAACTGGGTGATGCAATTAGTGATGAAAGGTGGCGTTGCTGATATGAAGCAGCTATCGGCTGATCTGTATGGTGGAAAAGTTAACGCATCGGCTAAAATCGATGGCCGTAATAAGGTTGCTACATATCAATTCGATGAACGCTTAAGCGGAGTCGATATTCGTGCTTTGTTAATCGATATGGCCGAAGTGGACATGCTTGATGGTAAGGCGAACTTCAACGTTGCCGGTAAAGGTAAGGGCTTAATTCCAGACAACTTGAAAAGGAATTTGCTCGCCAATGGTAAGTTTGAAATCGCCGATGGTGCTATTCATGGCGTCAATATTCCACAGATGATCCGTGAGGCAAAGGCGAAACTTGGTGGTGATTTGTCATCAGATGCAGGTTCAACTGAGCAAAAGACCGACTTTACTAGCATGACAGGTTCGTTCCGTATTGCTAAAGGTGTGGTTTCAAATCCAGATTTGGATATGGCATCACCGCTTATTCGTCTAAGAGGCGCTGGTACGGCCAATATTATTAACGAAGCGTTAGATTATAAATTAACGACATCGGTTGTTGGCTCATTAGAAGGTCAGGGCGGGGATGAGCGAGATGCCCTCTACGGTGTTGAAATTCCTTTCGTGATTACCGGCACTATGTCTGATCCTAAGTTTGCACTAGATACTAAGGCACTGCTGGACTCAAAACTTAAAGATGAAACCAATAAGTTGAAAGACAGCTTATTCAAGAAATTCGGAGGTCTGTAATGCTCAAAAAAGTGTTGTTGCCATTGGTGGTGTTTAGTTTGATGGGATGCTCAGATCAGCAAGCTGACAGCGTTAAAGCTGAGACGACTAAAGATGAAACAGTGGCTGCAGAAAATGCGCTGCAGTCTCAAGATCAAACTACAGTCAAATCTAATGCTCAAACAGCAGTGCAACCCGTTACTGTGTCACCGAGTGCTAGCACGAATGTTGTTGTGGGTATTGTCGCTACTGAAAGTACTGAAAGTACTGAAGATAGTGCGTCTAAAAAGGATCAATCTATGAGTAAGGCTCTGTTAGACGCTAAGCTTGTAGTGAATGATAAAGCGAATATTACGCTGCAATATACTAATAATCAGCGCTATGGCGTCCCATTATTATTTGTCTCAGGGATGACTGCCGATCTATGGTTACTCGATCCCGCGGGTCACAGAGTTTGGGCTTGGTCGAATGAGATGATGTTTACCCAAGCATTAAGAGAAACCGTGATGCCAGCGGGTAAAACTCAAAATGTTAAGTTTACTATCCCGGCTAGTGTCGCGGCCAAAATCACCAAAGGCTATAGCCTCAAGGCGTTATTTGCTGGAAAAGCAACGGAGTCGCAAACTCCGGCGATGCTGCCCGTGACCTATCAATATTGATGTTAAGTAATAGTACGGAGTAGTCTTTTGGCCAATATCCGTTGTTATTCTCTCATTAGGCATTAGGCATTAGGCATTAGGCATTAGGCATTAGGCATATACCCGTCAAGACGGGTATTGCACCCATCAAAAAGGCGACCATTGGTCGCCTTTTTAATTTCTGTCAGTTTCATACCGATTGGTATTATCTGCCAGTGTATGAGTTATTTGCTTTACGTTCTCACTTTAGTCATATCCACATAAAGCTTAAGCATTTGGCCCGGCTTAATGTATTTGCTGTTCTCTAGTGAGTTCCAACGAACTAAATCAGTCACTCTGACATTAAACTTACTGGCAATACGCGCTAATGAATCACCGTTACGCACCTTGTAATTAACAGTGCGCATCACTTCACTCAAGCTTTGCTTACTTGACGGGTTACCGGACCAAATCACCAGCTTTTGGCCAATTTGCAACGGGTCTTTTGGCGCCATGCTATTCCAGCTAGCAAGCTGAGCCGTTTTAACTTTATGTTGCTTAGCAATTTTCCACAGTGAATCACCTGATTTTACTTTGTAGGTAATTTTACTCGCACCATGATTTTTATTCTGCTGACGGCTTAAACGCTGATCTGCAGATAATAGATATTCATCTAAACTTTTTGCGGCAACAGGGATCAGTAAATACTTACCCGCGACAATAGTATTGCCGTTAATATCATTAACCGATTTTAACGCCGCAATTGTTGTTTTGTAGCGTGTTGCGATTAAACCTAAACTGTCGCCAGATTTAATTTTATAGCGTTCCCAGTTTAAACGATCGTTAGTATGAGTGTTGTTTAGCGCGAGCTTAAATGCATCCACTTTATCAACGGGTAATACAAGGTTGTGCGGCCCGTCCGGTGCCGTCGCCCAGCGGTTATAACCAGGATTAAGCTTGTGCAGCTCAGACGTTGTCATGTCGGCAATATCTGCCGCCAATGCCAAATCGATTTGGCTACCAATATCCACGACTTCAATTTGTGGTTGATTGCTGATCGGCGTGAGCTTAATACCATATTTGTCGGCATTCTTAATTACGTCAGCCAAGGCGAGTAACTGAGGTACATAGCGCTCAGTTTCTCTTGGTAGGTTTAAGCTAAAGAAATCAGTTGGTATACCTTTCTTCTTATTACGCTTAGCAGCATTAATTACACGGCCTTCGCCTGTGTTATAGGCGGCAATCGCATATAACCAGTTTTGGCCAGTCTTACCGTGCAGATATTCAAGCATATCAAGCGCGGCTGTTGTCGCTGCTGGTACATCACGTCGACCGTCATACCACCAGTTCATTTGAAGCCCGAAATGACGAGCCATAGGCGATGTGAACTGCCATAATCCAGATGCAGCGCCGTGAGAATAGGCAAATGGATCGAAAGCACTTTCGACGATTGGCAGCAAGGCTAGTTCTATCGGTAAGTTACGCTTCTCAATCTCTTCAACAATAAGATACATAAACGGTGTAGCACGTTCAGATACTCGCTCTAGATGTTGCGGGTGCTTGATATACCAGTCACGATACTGGCGAACCAGTTTTTCATCGGGTATTTCCATCTGCATATCTAGACGAATACGCTGCCAGATATCAGTGATCTGAACGGTCTCTACGACTTCAGGTACAACAACAGGTGCTACGGTGACTTTCTCTACAGCAACAGGCGTAGCGGGGATCCTTTCTTCAGTCTGCTGGCTGCCGAAATGTTGACAACCTGTCAGCAGGGCAATCCCCCCCGCGACGAATAAAAATGGTACGCGCATTTAAAATGTGTGTCCTTAGATTAGGCTCAAAAAAGCCAGAAAAATCTGGCTTAGTGGCGCTGAAATAGCGGGCTATTGTAGATTATTTTTTAGAAATTGTCTTTCCATTGACGCAGAAGTGCGAAGCTTTGCACGGGATCGTTTATAGGTTGTTGGAATTGAACGGCTAAAATTTGTTGAATTTCTGCACTAGTTGCCCTTAAAAAGGGGTTTATAGCCTTTTCTAGGCCGATTGATGACGGCAACGTAGGCTTATTTCGTTCTCTGCGCGCCTTGGCATCAGAGGTATATTTGATGAGTTCTGCGTTATTGGGTTCAACCGTGTTGGCAAATGCCAAATTCGCTAAGGTGTATTCGTGAGCGCAAAAAACGCGGGTACTGTCAGGCAACAAGCTCAACTGAGTTAATGAATGATACATCTGCTCAGCAGTCCCTTCAAATAAGCGACCACACCCCGCGCTAAATAGGGTATCACCACAAAATAATGCATCTTCAATTAGGTAGCTTATATGGCCTAATGTGTGCCCCGGGAGCTGATTAATGCTTGCAACTAAGTCTGTATTTTCTAATGTGATACTTTCGCTTACTGCGATTGGGCGATTAATGCCGGTGATATTTTCTGATTGTGGGCCGTAAACCGGTGTTGCAACGCCGTAATGATTAACCAGTAACTCAATACCACCAGTATGATCATGGTGATGGTGAGTAATCAAGATCCCAAGTAGTGATAGGTTATGTCGTGTTAAGTAATCAATAACGACTTGTCCGTCGCCTGGGTCAACAACATAAGCCCCCGTATTGGGTTGAGTTTGCAGTATCCAGATATAATTATCGTTAAACGCAGGTAATGGAGTGATCTGTAGCATAACTGGACTCTCTATTGAGTAACGTATTTAGGAAACGAAATTTAGAAATTAACCGTTCTACTTAATTTATTTGAGCACTTAAACAAGTTTACTGACCAAAGCTATTGCTTGTATACCGCTTTCGTTATTAAAGTAGGGTATTAGTGATGTTGGAGATTGATTTGTCACAGCCTGAATTACCACTAAAACCCTATCATTGGTCGGAACTCCCTAATGGCCCTGTCATTCGCCAGGGCGTTGAGCAGGCGCTCGCTCCTTGGTGGCCCAGACTCTTTGGCTACTATATGCTCAATCTTGGCCCATTAAGTCAAAAGACGGCTAAGCCTAATGTGGGAATTAGTAGACAGTACTCATTATATGACACTCAACCTGCCAATATCGAAGCGGACTATGGTCAGCTACCGGTCCAGAATTCGAGTATTGATGCGGTGGTGATGAACTTCATTTTAGAGTTTGAGGCGGATCCTTATCGCTTACTAAGAGAAGTCGATAGAGTGCTTATCTCCGGAGGTCATTTAATTATTAGTGGATTTAACCCTCTCAGTCCGATGTTTATAGGGCAAGTTTTGCCAAAATATCAGCAAGAGATCCCGTGGAATGGACGTTTCTTTATGCCATCTAGGGTAAAAGATTGGTTAGGGTTATTAGGCTATCAAGTGGTGGCGGATGAGCGGTTATTGCATCATCATTTACTTAGCGAAGTAAAACTTGGCGGGATATGGTCACACGCGCTGAAATCTTGGTTACCAAGCACGGGCAGTATTTATGTATTAGTGGCTAAAAAACTTGAGACACCATTAACGCCAATACAGGCTAAACGAAAAGTAAAACAGCCCAATTGGTCTACCGCTCCAAGCGCTGGACGAGCGGGGCATGCCTCTAAATCTTCAAATTAATATTAAGAACCTTTAATGCGAATCACATTAAAACAGTTGGCCATTTTTGAGGCCGTCGCGCGTAGCGGTCAGGTAGCTAAAGCGGCTGAGATGGTTAACTTATCCTCTCCCGCAGCATCCATGGCGTTATCTGAGTTAGAGAAACAGTTAGATACTCGTTTATTTGAGCGTATTGGCAACCGCTTACGCTTAAACTCCCAAGGCAGTTTATTATTACCGTTAGCAACTGAAGCGTTGCAAAAGATTGACCAAATTGAGCATACATTCTCAGCTGCGGGAGCAGAGTTAGGCGGCAACTTAACGATTAGCGCCAGCTCGACCATTGGTAATTATCTACTGGCAAGAAGCGCAGTGGCCTTTTGCCAGCAGCATACTAATACTCAAGTCAATGTTGATATTGATAATAGCCAAGCTGTAATCAATGCCGTGCTGGAGTTCAGAAGTGAAATGGGGTTTATTGAAAGCCAGTGCCTCGATAGCCGTATCGCGGTTGAAGCTTGGCATAAGGATAAATTATTAGTCTTTTGTCATCCTGCTCATCCACTGGCGGGTAAACGAGTACCGCCAAGTGAGTTACATAATATGTCTTGGGTGATGCGAGAAGAGGGCTCTGGTACGCGAGATTATTTTATCAATGCGGCCAATATGCTTGATATGCAACCACAGGAAAAATTTCGGTTTTCTACTCCAGAAGCCATCAAGCAAGCGGTAAAGCAAGGCGCCGGGCTCGGAGTATTATCGGAGCTCACGCTTGAAAAAGAACTGATACGTAAAGAGTTAGCAATTATCGAGGTTGAAGGCTTAATGTTAGAACGTAAGTTCTATCGTATTCATCACAAGAGTCGCAATTTTAATCCGATAGGCTTAGCCTTTATCGATTTTTGCCGTAGTTTTTTAAATACGGAGAGTTAGACCGTTTTCAGCTTTGACTGTGTTGGGTATAACACATGCGGTATTAGGCTAATGAGCGTGCATGAGTGCCACTGATTAGCCTATTGGGTGCTAGAGCTTGCTTGGGCTTGGCTTATGCTTGGCTTATGCTTGTTCTTGCTGACTTATGTAGCCAGTGTCTTCCTGTTTAGGTTTAGCTTCAGCGGCTTGTCGGGCAAGGTCGTCACATCGTTCATTCTCGGTATGACCAGCGTGTCCTTTTACCCAACGCCAATCAATTTGATGACGCTGTGATACGGTATCGAGGCGTTTCCACAGGTCGACATTTTTTACCGGTTGATTAGCTGAGGTGATCCAACCTTTACGCTTCCAGCCATGGATCCACTGAGTGATCCCTTGACGCATATATTGGCTATCGCTAGTGAGTATGACCTGACAAGGGACTTTTAACACTTCCAGAGCTACAATAGGGGCGAGCAACTCCATACGATTGTTCGTGGTGAGGGCGAAGCCGTCGGCAAGCTCTTTTGTTTGCTTTTTATACTTTAAAACGATGCCATAACCACCAGGGCCAGGATTTCCGAGGCAAGAACCGTCGGTATAGATAGAGATCTGTTTCAGTCCAGTCATCAAGTTGCTACCATAGCTATAATTGCTGGGCGAGTATACCCAAAAAAATTAACTGAGAAATGTATAAATTCATATGAATATTGTTTCAAGCGCGAAGCGACAAATTATTCTCGATACCGAAACCACTGGTATGAACCAATCGAGCGGTCCAATTTATTTAGGTCATAGGATCATTGAAATTGGTTGTGTTGAAGTGATAAACCGTCGTTTAACGGGTCGTCATTATCACGAGTACATTAATCCGCAGCAGCCGATTGATGAAGAGGCGATTGCAGTTCACGGTATAACCAATGCATTTGTTGCAGATAAACCTAAATTTCAACAGGTTGCACAAAGCTTTATTGAATTTATCGATGGCGCAGAGATTGTGGCACATAACGCCAGCTTCGACGTTAGCTTTATGGACCATGAATTTTCGATGTTACAGCCGCGTGGCCCAAAAACCGCAGATATCTGTCAAATTCTCGATTCGTTAGCCATTGCTAAGCATCTACACCCAGGCCAAAAGAACAACTTGGACGCCTTGTGTAAGCGCTATGGTATCGATAACTCGGCGCGTGATCTCCATGGCGCGTTACTCGATGCCGAGATTTTGGCTGATGTTTACCTGTTAATGACTGGTGGCCAAACTAAATTCAACTTATCCAGTGAGAAAGCTGGGCAAGAGGGCGGCGGCATTCATCGCCTTAGTGCAGAGAGAGCAAAACTTAAAGTGATCGCCGCATCGGCCGATGAACTGATTAGACATGAAGAGCGACTCGATTTAGTCGCTAAATCAGGACAATGCCTCTGGCGCGGATAAATATCATTTTATGAGTCACTCTATGATTAGAAGCGTTAAATACTTCGCGACCTTATTACTCTGTTATTTTTCAGTGAGCAGCGCTGTTTTCGCTGATGTTGTGCTTTCTACTCATGCTTCAGAATTAAAAAATCGTTTTAGGCTCGATCATATGGTTGAGTCGGTAACGCTGCTTATTCATAGAGAGTATGGCAGCGCCCCAGTGATCATCGTGCGCCCAGACGGTAGTAAGTGGTACGTTAATCGCCACCCTGAAGCCAAGGTCACTTGGATGGAAGGCCTAACAGGTGACATGATTACTATTAAGCAGCCTATGCCAGGTCCATGGCAACTGATAGGGCAAGTGGTTGAAGGTTCGGTAATTGATAAGGTTTCACAGCTTTCTATCGATGTAGACCCTATTCCGCAGCCGCTTTTTCAAGGTGAACGTCTTAAACTAACCGCCAGATTACTGGGGGATGAGCAAAAGCTGCGTTTACCGGGCCTTGACTTTATGATGAGCTGGACCGCCCGGTTTGTCAGCGATAGTCACTCTGGCGATGAAAACTACGCCGCTGGCACGCTGATTGTTGGTAGTTATAGAGACAATGGCGAAGCATTGGATGAGCGACCTGATGATGGTGTGTTTACCAGTGATTTAGATTTAGAACAGCCATGGGGAGGCTACACGCTTCAAGTTCAGGCCAATAATGCAGTGCTCGAACGTCAATATACCGAGCCGTTTAGATTATCGCAGCGACCAATCCAAGTAGAGTTACTAACACTTGATAACAACGAAGAAGGACGGTGGACTTTAGATATTAAGTTGAATGATGAGCAGCTTAAACTTGAACAGACACATCTAGAGGCTGAGATAAAGGGACCTACTGGCAAGATGATCCCTGTAAGCATCACCGACTTTAATGGGCCACATAGCCAGTTTTTATTACCTAAAGTGATCGATTTTGGTAGTTATCATCTGAAACTAAGCGCTGTGAGTACAACGGTTAGCGGCAGAGAGATCTATTTAAGCTTGCCAGGGCTATTTTTTAATTTAATTCAGCCTCCAGAGCCACCGCCAAGTGCTGAAGAGTTAGCCGCAAGGGCCGACGCGATAGCAAAAGCACAAGAGCAGAAGGCTAAAGAGGAAGCTATTTTTCTCATTGTCTTGGCCAATACGATATTGATCGTGGTCGGGATCTTGATTTTATTATTCATTCGTAAGCGCAGTAATCTCAAAAAAGCACTAGCGGCAACAGAAGCACGCTTAGAAACTGAGGTACATCGAGAGAAGATGTTGCTCGAATTGGACCAAATTGATTTAACCATGCCAGAAGATACTGACGGAACTCACTCTACAAAAACATAGATCTAGCCTTTAATTTAACCAGTGGTGATTAAGTTTGAATCGAATTGTTCGTTTTTTGATTTGTTGGTAAGAATCTTATAAAAAATTATTGACGGACTACCTCACTCTACGTATTATTCATCGCACTTGATGTGGAGCGGTAGTTCAGTTGGTTAGAATACCGGCCTGTCACGCCGGGGGTCGCGGGTTCGAGTCCCGTCCGCTCCGCCA